>NZ_JBFTZZ010000023.1:0-100107 GCF_056406515.1 Rhizobium sp. P1_B8
GGTGTTCCAGGATGCCGCCGGCCAGGGCAAGGGCTCGCTCGATGCAGCGCTCAAGCTCGCCAAGGGCGAAAAGATCGACAAGAAGGTCTACATTCCCTTCCAGCTCGTGACGCCCGCCAACGTCAAGGACTTCGTCACCAAGAACTGAGGCGAAGGCCAAGCAGGATGCGGGCAAAGCCCGCATCCTTTTCGCCTACCCGTATCCGGAGGAGATGATATGGCCGTCAGCCCGACAACCATGGCCGCCGTGCGCGCGAGCGGCGCAGTTCCGAATGCGGAATATCTCTTGAGCGCCGAGGGTGTCCGCAAGGAATTTCCCGGTGTCGTCGCCCTCGACGACGTGCAGTTCCGACTGAAGCGCGCCTCCGTGCATGCGCTGATGGGCGAAAACGGCGCCGGCAAATCGACGTTGATGAAGATCCTCGCCGGTATCTACACGCCCGACAAGGGCGATATTCGCCTGAAGGGGATCGAAATCCAGCTGAAATCTCCGCTCGACGCGCTGGAGAACGGCATTGCCATGATCCATCAGGAACTGAACCTGATGCCGTTCATGACGGTTGCCGAAAATATCTGGATTCGCCGCGAACCGAAGAACCGCCTCGGTTTCATCGATCACGGCGTGATGCACCGCATGACCGAGGAGTTGTTTACCCGGCTCAATATCGCAATTGATCCTGATATCGAGGTCCGGTTCCTGTCTGTCGCCAACCGGCAGATGGTCGAGATCGCCAAGGCGGTTTCCTATAATTCCGACGTGTTGATCATGGACGAGCCGACTTCGGCGCTGACGGAGCGCGAGGTCGAGCATCTTTTCCGTATCATCCGCGACCTCAGGGCCCAAGGCATCGGCATCGTCTACATCACCCACAAGATGAACGAGCTCTTCGAGATTGCCGACGAGTTTTCCGTCTTCCGCGACGGCCGATATATCGGCACGCATGCCTCAACCGACGTCACCCGCGACGATATCATCCGGATGATGGTCGGGCGCGAGATCACCCAGATGTTTCCCAAGGAAGAGGTGCCGATCGGCGAGGTCATGCTCTCCGTCAAGGATCTGTGTCTCAACGGCGTTTTCAAGAACGTCTCCTTCGAGGTCAGGGCCGGCGAAATCCTCGGTGTGGCCGGCCTGGTCGGCTCCGGCCGGTCGAACGTCGCCGAAACGCTGTTTGGCGTGACGCCGGCAAGTTCCGGCTCGATCGAGCTCTACGGCAAGCCGGTGACCATTTCTTCGCCGACCGAGGCCATCCGCAATCGCATGGCGTTCCTGACCGAAGACCGGAAAGATACCGGCTGCCTGTTGATCCTCGATATTCTCGAGAACATGCAGATCGCCGTTCTGCAGGACAGATACGTCAAGGGCGGCTTCGTGCAGCAGGGCGCAGTCGAGGCAACCTGCGAAGACATGGCAAAAAAGCTGCGCGTGAAAACGCCCAATCTTTACGAGCGGGTGGAAAATCTTTCGGGCGGCAATCAACAGAAGGTGCTGATCGGCCGCTGGCTGCTCACCAATCCGCGCATCCTCATCCTTGACGAGCCGACGCGCGGCATCGATGTCGGCGCCAAGGCGGAAATCCACCGGTTGGTCGTGGAGATGGCGCGAAACGGCGTGGCGGTGGTGATGATCTCGTCCGAGATGCCCGAGGTTCTCGGCATGAGCGACCGCATCATGGTCATGCACGAGGGACGCGTGACCGGTTTCCTCAATCGCGACGAAGCAACGCAGATAAAGGTGATGGAGCTGGCTGCGCAGTGATGCGTCGACGGCGATCGTCCAAGGGAGGTTTGACATGACTACCAAGGCAGCAGAGAGCGCGGCTCCGCTCGCAACCCGGCAAAGGCGGCGGCGCATACCGACGGAACTCAGCATTTTCCTCGTGCTCGTCGGCATCGCACTCATCTACGAAGTGCTCGGCTGGATGTTCATCGGCCAAAGCTTCCTGATGAATTCGCAGCGTCTGACGATCATGATCCTGCAGGTCTCCGTCATCGGCATCATCGCCGTCGGCGTCACGCAGGTCATCATCACCGGCGGCATCGACCTTTCGTCGGGTTCGGTCGTCGGCATGACGGCGATGATCGCAACGAGCTTTGCCCAGTCCTCGACCTGGGGACGGGCCGTCTTTCCCTCGCTGACCGACCTGCCGGCTTTCGTGCCCATCGTCGTCGGTCTGCTGATCGGGGCGGCGGCCGGCCTCGCGAACGGCGCGCTCATCGCCTACACGAAGATCCCGCCGTTCATTGCCACACTTGGCATGTTCGTTTCGGCCAGAGGCGTGGCGAAGTGGTATACGAAGGGACAGCCGGTTTCCGGGATCACCGAGCAGTTTCATTTCATCGGAACGAAAGCCTGGCCGGTTGTCGTCTTCCTGGTCGTTGCACTGATCTTTCATATCGCACTGCGCTACACCCGCTACGGCAAGTTCACCTATGCCATCGGCGCGAATCCGCAGGCCGCGCGTGTTTCCGGCATCAACATCGAGGCTCATCTCGTCAAGGTCTATGTGATTGCGGGATTGCTTGCCGGCCTTGCCGGTATCGTCACTGCGGCACGTGCGGAAACCGCACAGGCCAGCATGGGTGTCGGATATGAACTTGACGCGATCGCCGCGACCGTCATCGGCGGCACTTCGCTCACCGGCGGTGTCGGGCGCATTACCGGCACAGTCATCGGCACCATCATTCTCGGCGTTATGACCTCCGGCTTCACCTTCCTCAGGATCGACGCCTACTACCAGGAGATCGTCAAGGGCCTCATCATCGTCGCGGCTGTTGTCATCGACGTCTACAGACAGAAGAAACGCCGCAAGCACTAATTTCCGGCAGCGTGATCCGATAGTTTTGCGGGGGCCTCGGCCCCCGTTCCGTTTTGAGAGCATGATGCCGAAGAGTGTGAGCGGTTTTCGGACGACATCACGCTCTAACTATTTAACTTAGAAGAGCATTCAGATTTTAAGCCGGTCTGGCCGAAAATCATCCTGTTCCAGCGTCGATGACGGATTTTTAAAAAAAGAAGTGGCGAATTCCGTCAGCTTTTCTATTCTGCCGCTTCATTCGCCCGCTCGGGCAGCGCAGGAAGACAGATGCAATTCGTATTTGACGGTCACAACGACGTTCTCCTTCGACTCTGGACACATTCAAAAGACGGCAGCGACCCGATCGCGGAATTCGCAGACGGCACGACGGTCGGCCATATCGATGCGCGTCGCGCCAGAGAGGGCGGTCTTTCAGGCGGTCTCTGCGCCATCTACATTCCCTCGGGCGATCTCGTCTTTGCCGATCCGGATGCTAACGGTCGCTATATCACGCCGATGGCGGCACCTCTTGATCCGTTGCCTTCCCTTGCCATCGCCAATGAAATGGCGGCGATCGCGCTGCGGCTCGACCAGGCTGGCGCCTGGCGGCTCTGCCGGACGGTGAAAGATATCCGCGGCGCCATGGCGGATAACATTTTTGCCGCCGTCATGCATATGGAAGGTTGCGAGGCGATCGGCGCCGATCTCTCGGCGCTCGAGGTATTCTACGCGGCGGGGCTGCGGTCGCTCGGGCCGGTCTGGAGCCGGCACAATGTCTTCGGTCACGGCGTGCCCTTCGCCTTCCCAATGTCGCCGGACACGGCGCCCGGCCTGACCGATGCCGGCTTCGCGCTTGTCAGGGAATGCAATCGCCTCGGCGTCCTGATCGACCTTGCTCATATCACCGAGAAGGGTTTCTGGGACGTGGCGAAGACGACGGATCAGCCGTTGGTCGCCACTCATTCCAATGCCCACGTCCTGACGCCGGTCGCGCGCAACCTGACAGACAGGCAGCTCGATGCGATCCGCGAAAGCCGAGGGCTCGTCGGCATCAATTATGCCACCGCCATGCTGCGTGCCGACGGCCGCTCGGACAGCGATACGCCGCTTACCGACATGATCCGCCATATTGACTATCTCGTGAACCGCATCGGCATCGATTGCGTGGCGCTCGGATCGGATTTCGACGGGGCCACCATTCCAGAGGAAATCGGTGATGCGGCTGGCAATCAGAAGCTGATTGCCGCTCTCAAGGAGGTTGGCTATGCTGATGCCGACCTCGCAAAACTTGCCCGTGAAAACTGGCTTCGCATTCTGGCCCAAGCTTGGCGGGAGGACCGCGCCTAAGCCTTTCCTAATCCAATCAAAAAACAGGGGAACAGACCATGATGATGACCAAACTCAGCCGCAATTTTCGCATGCTTTCCGCCGGAGCCGCGCTTTCGCTTCTGATGATGGCGGCACCCGCCGCCTTCGCCGAGACACCGAAGGATACGCTGGTCGAAGGATTCGCCATCGACGATATCATCACGATGGATCCTGGCGAGGCTTTCGAGCTTTCGACGGCTGAAATCACCACCAACAGCTACAGCCTGCTTGTTCGTCTCGACATGGACGATACGTCGAAGGTGAAGGGCGATCTGGCCGAGAGCTGGAGCGTTTCCGATGATGGCCTCACCTATACGTTCAAGCTGAAGTCAGGCCTGAAATTCGCCTCCGGCAACCCGGTCACCGCCGAAGACGTCGCCTGGTCGTTCGAACGCGCCGTCAAGCTCGACAAGAGCCCGGCCTTTATCCTCACCCAGTTCGGCCTGACCGGCGACAATGTCACGGAAAAAGCCAAGGCTGCCGATGCCGGCACTTTCGTCTTCACGGTCGACAAGGCCTATGCGCCGAGCTTCGTGCTCAACTGCCTGACGGCAACCGTCGCGTCCGTCGTCGACAAGAAGCTGGTGCTGGAGCATACGAAGGCGGTGACGCCGGATGCCGAGCACAAATACGACAATGATTTCGGCAATGAGTGGTTGAAGACCGGCTATGCCGGTTCCGGCGCCTATAAGATGCGCGAATGGCGCGCCAACGAAGTCGTCGTGCTGGAGCGCAATGACAATTATTACGGCGACAAGCCAAAGCTCAACCGCGTCATCTACCGCTACATGAAGGAAAGTTCGGCGCAGCGGCTGGCACTCGAAGCTGGCGACATCGATATCGCCCGCAATCTCGAGCCGGGCGACCTCGATGCCGTTGCGAAGAATGCCGATCTGGCCACGACGAGTGCGCCGAAAAGCACGATCTATTATGTCAGCCTGAACAACAAGAACGAGAACCTGAAGAAGCCGGAAGTCCAGGAAGCTTTTAAGTATCTGGTCGACTACGACGCGATCGGTGCGACATTGATCAAAGGGATCGGCGAAATCCACCAGACTTTCCTGCCGAAGGGACAGCTCGGTGAGCTCGACGAGAATCCCTACAAGCTCGATGTCGCCAAGGCCAAGGAACTGCTCG
The DNA here is from genome assembly GCF_056406515.1 of Rhizobium sp. P1_B8. Taxonomy (NCBI): domain Bacteria; kingdom Pseudomonadati; phylum Pseudomonadota; class Alphaproteobacteria; order Hyphomicrobiales; family Rhizobiaceae; genus Rhizobium; species Rhizobium sp. P1_B8. The sequence goes on from NZ_JBFTZZ010000023.1 coordinate 5,304, forward strand.
CCAAGGCCGGCGTACCCGATGGTTTCTCGATCACCATGGACGTGCGCAACACGCAGCCGGTGACCGGCATTGCCGAATCCATGCAGCAGACGCTGGCACAGGCCGGCGTCAAGATGGAAATCATCCCCGGCGACGGCAAGCAGACGCTGACCAAATATCGTGCCCGCACCCACGATATGTATATCGGCAACTGGGGTTCTGATTATTTCGACCCGAATTCCAATGCCGACACATTCACCGGCAACCCCGACAATTCTGATGCCGGCACGGTGAAGACGCTCGCATGGCGCAACACCTGGGAAGCGCCGGAACTCGACAAGCAAGCGAAGGCCGCACTTCTGGAACGCGACGGCGCCAAGCGCGCCGCCATGTACCAGGATATCCAGAAGAAGTACCTGGCAAACAGCCCCTTCGTCTTCATCTTCCAGCAGATCGAAGTGGCCGGCTACCGCAAGAGCCTGAAGGACTTCAAACTGGGTCCGAGCTTCGACACCAATTTCGTCGGTCCGATCGCCAAGGAATAATCCGGCAGGATTGAGTGACTTGAGCACCGTCGAAACAACGCAGGAGGCGCGGCCCCGAAAGGGCCGTGCCGGCGCCTTTGCAAAGGCGTTAGGGCGGTTTTTGTTTGCCGCCGTCACCACCTATCTCGGCCTGCTGGCCGTCACCTTCTTCATCGGCCGCGTCGTGCCGATCGATCCCGTGCTCGCCATCCTTGGCGATCGCGCGCCCAACCATGTCGTCGAGCGCGTGCGCCAGGAGATGGGCTTCAACCTGCCGCTCTACCAGCAGTTCTTCATCTATATCAAAGGCATCCTGTCCGGCGATTTCGGCAATTCGGTCCTGACGACCAATCCGGTAATGGTCGATATTCGCCGTGCATTTCCGGCGACAGTGGAGCTCGCGACGCTCGGAACGCTGATCGGCGCTTTCGTCGGCGTGCCGCTCGGGGTTCTCGCCGCGGTGCGCCGCGGCAGCATCGTCGACCAGGTGGTGCGGGTCATTGGCTTGATCGGTTATTCGGTGCCGATCTTCTGGCTGGCGCTGATCTCGCTTGTGATCTTCTATGCGCAACTGCGCTGGGTGGCCTTTCCCGGCCGCATCGACATCGTCTTCGAATACACGTTCACGCCGATCACCGGCTTCTACCTGCTGGACAGTGCCTGGCAGGGGCAATGGGATGTGTTCTACGATGTGTTCCGCCACATCATCCTGCCCGCATCCCTGCTCGGCTACTTCTCGCTTGCCTATATCAGCCGGATGACGCGCAGCTTCATGCTGAACGAGCTTTCCCAGGAATATATCGTCGCCGTACGTGCCAAGGGGCTTTCGGAAACGCGGGTGATCTGGGGCCATGCGCTGCGCAATGCCGCCGTGCCGCTCGTTACCGTCATTGCGCTTTCCTATGCCGGCCTGCTCGAGGGATCGGTGCTGACCGAGACCGTCTTTTCGTGGCCAGGCATCGGGCTGTACATCACCAATTCGCTGCAGAACGCCGACATGAACGCCGTGCTCGGCGGCACGATCGTCATCGGTACGGTCTTCATCGGTATCAATCTTCTGTCCGATCTTCTCTACCGGACGCTCGACCCGAGGACGCGAAACCGATGACGGCCAATGCCAGCCCATCTCCTGCGATGAGCCGCCGCGAATGGCTGCTCTCCGACCGGCCGCAATCGCGCATGCAGGCCCGCCTCGGCCGCACCTATGTCACCTGGCGGCAGTTCACGGCAAACAGGCTCGCCGTCGTCGGCCTGCTGATCATCGTGGCGCTGCTTTTTATCGCCGCCTTTGCCGATGTGATCGCCACGCATAATCCCGTTGTCGGCGATCTGCGCAACGCCCGCCTGCTGCCGCCCGGCACCGGGGAATTCTGGCTCGGTTCGGATGACCAGGGCCGTGATATTTATTCCCGGCTGATCTACGGATCGCGATTGACGCTCCTTGTCGTCGCGCTCGTTGCCGTCATCTCGGCGCCGATCGGGTTGATCGTCGGCACCGTCTCCGGCTATGCCGGAGGCTGGGTGGATGCGACGCTGATGCGCATCACCGATATCTTCCTTGCCTTTCCGAAGCTGGTGCTGGCACTTGCCTTTGTCGCCGCTCTCGGTCCCGGCATCCAGAATGCGATCATCGCCATCGCCATCACCTCCTGGCCGCCCTATGCGCGCATCGCCCGTGCCGAGACGCTGGCGGTCCGGCGTTCCGACTATATTTCGGCGGTGAAGCTGATGGGCGCCTCGCCGCTTCGCATTGTCGTGCGCCATGTCATGCCGCTCTGCATTTCCTCGCTGATCGTGCGCGTGACGCTCGACATGGCGGGCATCATCCTGACGGCGGCCGGTCTGGGTTTCCTCGGCCTGGGCGCGCAGCCACCATTGCCGGAGTGGGGTGCGATGATCGCCTCGGGCCGGCGCTTCATCCTCGATCAATGGTGGGTCGCGGCGATGCCCGGCATCGCCATCCTCATCGTCAGCCTCGGCTTCAATCTCCTCGGCGACGGCCTGCGCGACGCGCTCGATCCGAAGGAGAGCGGCCAATGACGACACTTCTGACGGTGGACAAGCTCAAGGTCAGCTACCCCACGCGCACGGGCGTGATCGAGGCCGTGCGCGGCGTCTCCTTCACGCTCGGCAAGGAAAGGCTCGGCATCGTCGGCGAATCCGGTTCCGGCAAGTCGCAGACCGGACGGGCGATCATGGGCCTGACGCCGAAACACGGCATCGTCACGGCCGACAGGCTTAATTTCAACGGCATCGATCTGATCAATGCGTCTGCCGGCGAAAGGCGCAGGCTGCGGGGCAAGCGCATCGCCATGATCCTGCAGGATCCGAAATATTCGCTCGATCCCGTCATGTCGATCGGACGGCAGATCTGCGAGACACTGCGCACACATGAGAAGGTCGGCAAGGCGGAGGCGCGCGAGCGCGCGCTCGCCATGCTGGAAGCGGTGCAGATCCGCGATCCGAAGCGTGTCTTCGACCTGCATCCGCACGAAGTTTCGGGCGGCATGGGGCAGCGGGCGATGATCGCCATGATGCTCATTGCCGGGCCTGAGCTGCTGATTGCCGACGAGCCGACCTCGGCGCTCGACGTGACGGTGCAACTCGACGTGCTGAGGATCATGGACAAGCTGGTGTCCGAGCGCGGCATGGGGCTGATCTTCGTCTCCCACGATCTGAGGCTGGTCTCTTCCTTCTGCGACCGCGTCATCGTCATGTATGCCGGAAAGATCGTCGAGGAACTGGCGGCGGCCGATCTCAAACATGCGCAGCATCCCTATACGCAAGGACTGCTGAATTGCATGCCCGAGATCGGTGCAAACCGCCATCCGCTGCCGGTGCTCGACCGCAAGCCGGAGTGGGCGGCATGAGTGCAGCTCTCCAAGTCGACAATCTCAGCGTCGTCTACGACCATTTTCATGCGCTGAAGGATGTCAGCATCGCCGTCCAACACGGCGAATCCTTTGGCCTCGTCGGTGAGTCCGGCTCGGGAAAATCGACCTTGCTGCGGGCCGTTGCCGGGCTTGCGCCGATCAGCGGCGGCGCGATCCACATCGACGACGAAGTGTTGAAAGGTTCGAAGCGCAGCAAAGTCTTCTACCGGCGCGTGCAAATGGTCTTCCAGGATCCTTATGGTTCGCTGCATCCGCGCCAGACCATCGACCGGCTTCTGCTCGAACCGCTTGCAATCCACGGCATCGCCGACAGCGACAAGCGCATCGCCCGGGCGCTCGACGAGGTCGGCCTCGGCAATGGTTTCCGTTTCCGCTACCCGCACCAGCTCTCCGGCGGCCAGCGCCAGCGCGTGGCGATCGCCCGGGCGCTGATCGTGGAACCGTCAATCCTGCTGCTCGACGAGCCGACATCGGCACTCGACGCCTCGGTGCAGGCCGAGGTGCTGAACCTGCTGGAGCAGATCCGACGCGACCGCAAGCTCACCTTCGTGATGGTGAGCCACGATCTCGGTGTCGTCACCCATATGTGTGAGCGGCTCGCCGTGATGCGCAACGGCGCCGTCGTCGAGCGGTTGAGCTCGCAAGAGCTGGCGACGGGTGCGGTTCATGAGGACTATACGAGAAATTTGATGATCGCGAGCAAGGGTTTCGTCAAAGCCTGAAAGCCAATCTTTTCAAACCTTTGAAAAGAAAAGATCGGCGGCGCTGTTAAGGATAATGTTTTCCTAAAAGACGACCATTCGACTAGACTATTGACAGCTGCCTTGCTTCTGTCATGATCCCGTTAACGTTTGTTAGCTTTCGTGATCGATGGAGGTTGAAGCATGTTCTTTCTCGGTGGGATGACCATGGGCTACCTCGATCCTCCGGTGAAAACCGATCGCCGGGAACAGATTTCGGTATCCCTTCCCGCGGAAAAGGACCGTCGGCTGATCGAGACTTCCTCCAACCCGCCTGAGAAGGAGAGTGCCGTCGAGCGCTCGTTGATCTGGGCATGGCGCACGCTCTGCTAAAAGGGCTGGTTGAATTTTCTCTTCCGTTCGCTCTAGACGGAATTTTATCTCTACCTACTTGATAGAGAAAATAAGAATATAAGCGCGAGCCGCACAACCGGCCGCACGAGAACAACGGAGGCGACATATGGCAGATCTGGGTATTTCGCATGCTCACGTGAACCAGTATGGTTCCGTACCGACCAAGAAGCCGCTCACCACGCGCCACAGGCTTCAGACGGTGCTCCATGGAGCGATCTTCACCGCGGCGTTCCTGTTCGTCGTGGCCATGGTTTGCGGCGTCGTCGGGTAATCCGGTGGATGATTAAGCGTCGGCAGGTGCCGGCGCTGCGGCGGTTTCCACCCTTATTGAATTCCGAACATTAATTTGTCTCGGCTTTCCCACTCATCATCATTCTTCTATTCTTTTCACGCCATCCAAAGCGCGCCACGGCGAACTTGCTCATGCGCGGGGTGCAAGCTCACCCAAAGCGCTGTCAGGCGTATGATTTGGCGATCGTCTTCTGTTCTTTTTCTGAAATCCAAGCTGTTGATCGCCGGGACCAGGGGCCGGCATTTTCGTCATTCCCACCGCCCAGACAAGCTCGCCGGGCAAGCGGCGAACGCCTCTTGACTTGAATTATCCCGATAGTGTCCAAATTTTCGACATGGCTTTCGCAGAGAGGGTATCGATGGTCGCGATCCTGTCGGGCCGCGTCCTGAACCAGGGCTTAGCCCGTCTGCATCGCTTGCCAAGTGTCGTTCGCCCCCCACTTCATCGATCTTTGAAGAATAGGGCTCCGTTCATGTAGCAGTCATGATAAGCAGTGCAAAAGGCTGAGCAAAACAGCCATAACTTCGTTTGGATCCAGAACCGAACCCATGTCTATTTCCAATCTTTCTCCGAGCCTTTCGCGCGAACCCGAGACGAAGCAGATCGATCATAACGATTCGATCCGCTCGACCTATCTTTCCATCGAGGACATCAAGGCGATGGGCGATGCGGTCGCCCGCAACGGCGTCGACAAGCTGCCGGCTTTCGCTCCCTTCGATTTCTTCGCCCGCCATAAGGAAAACGAGAAGGAAATTCTGCGCGTCTACCGGACCACGGCGACCGACGTCGAAGCCGGCGAGACGATCACGCCGGCGGCAGAATGGCTGCTGGACAATCACTATATCGTCGAAGAGGCGATCCAGGAGGTGCGGCGCGACTTCCCTCGCCGCTTCTATCGCGAATTGCCGACCATGGTCGTCGGCGGCGTCGAGGTGCCACGCACCCTCGTGCTTGCCTGGCTCTATGTCGCTCATACCCATAGCACGATCTCGCAGGAAAGCCTGACGGCGCTGGTCGATGGCTTCCAGGCCAGCGAGACGCTCAGGATCGGCGAACTCTGGGCGTTGCCCTCCCTCGTGCGCTATGTGCTCGTCGAAAACCTTCGCCGCATTTCGAGCCGTGTCGAAGCTAGCCGCCGCCTGCGCCGCCGCGCCAACGAGGCGGCCGATGAATTGGTGCGCCTGACGGACCCAGCCGGGGCGACCGCCTATCTGAAGACGCTGGAATCGCTTGCCGAGGACAATACCTTCTCGACGCAGTTCCTCTATCGCCTGCGCGACGGCTCGCAGACGTCGAGCCTGGCGATCACCTGGCTCGACGCGCGGCTGGAAGAGCTCGGCCGCAACACCGAAGAGACGACGACAGCCGAACACAGCCGACTCTCTTCCGGCAACGTGACGATGGGCAACATCATCCGCAGCCTTCGCGAGATCGATGATGCCGAATGGTCGGTCTGGGTCGAGCAGGTCAGCCATGTCGACAAGCTGCTCTGGGAGCATTCGGATTACGGCATCCTCGATTCCGGCTCGCGCAACAAATATCGCAAACAGATCGAGAAGCTGGCCAAGCGCTCGCCGCTGACGGAAATGGAAATCGCCCAGCTGGCGCTTGACATGACTGACGCCGCCAAGGCCTCCGACGAGCCGCAGCCGCACGAACCGAATGTCGGCGGCTTCCTGTCGGGCGCGCAGCGGCCGAAGCTCGAAGCACGGGCGAACTATCGCCCGACGATCATCCAGCTTTTCGTGCGCGCCGTGCGCCGGTTCAACTGGCTGGCAATTGCCGTGCCCGTCATGCTGCTGACCATCATCGCCATGGCGATCGTCGGCAAGTTCATGGCGAATGCCGGCATGGGTGCGTTTGAAATCGCCCTGCTGCTGATCATGTTCTCAGTGCCGGCGTCGGAGGGGGCGACAGGTCTCTTCAACACCTTGCTATCCTTCTTCGTGACGCCGGCACGCCTCGTCGGCTACGAGTTCAAGGAAGGCATTCCGGAAGATGCGCGCACGCTGCTCGTCGTGCCCTGCCTGATCTCGAACCGTGACAGCGTCGACGATCACGTGCGCAATCTCGAGGTTCATTATCTCGCCAATCCGCGCGGCGAGATCTATTTCGCGATGCTCAGCGACTGGCCGGACAGCGAGGTCGAAGAAACGCCTGCCGATCTCGAGGTTCTCGATTATGCCAGGCGCGAGATCGCCAATCTCTCCGCCCGCTATGCCTATGACGGCAAGACGCGTTTCTATCTGTTGCATCGCCGCCGCCTCTACAATCCCGCGGAAGGCGTCTGGATGGGCTGGGAGCGCAAGCGCGGCAAGCTGCACGAACTGAACATGCTGCTGCGCGGCGACCGCGACACGACCTATCTGCCGGGCGCCAATACCGTGCCGGCCAACGTGCAATATGTCATGACGCTCGATGCCGATACGCGCCTGATGCGCGATGCCGTCACCAAGCTCGTCGGCAAGCTCTATCATCCGATCAACCGCCCGGTCATCAATCCGAAAACCGGCCGCGTCGAAAGCGGCTATGGCGTCTTGCAGCCGCGTGTCACGCCGTCGCTGACGACAGGCAAGGACGCGTCGGTCTTCCAGCGCGTCTTTTCCATCAACCGTGGCCTCGATCCTTACGTCTTCACCGTTTCCGACGTCTATCAGGATCTCGCCGGCGAAGGCACCTTCACCGGCAAGGGCCTTTACCATGTCGATGCCTTCGAAGCGTCGTTGAAGGGCCGGATCGACGAGAACTCCGTGCTCAGCCACGATCTTCTCGAGGGCTCGATGGCGCGTTGCGCGCTCGTCACCGATCTCGAACTGGTGGAGGATTTCCCGATCCGCTACGAGGTGGAAACCTCGCGCCAGCATCGCTGGGCACGCGGCGACTGGCAGCTTCTCCCCTACATGTTCAATCCGAAATACGGCGTCACGGCACTCGGCCGTTGGAAGATGTTCGACAATCTGCGCCGCTCGCTGACGCCGATCGCCTGGTTCTTCGCCTCCGTGCTCGGCTGGTATTTCATGGGTCCGCTCGGCGCGCTCATCTGGCAGATTCTGCTGATCTTCTGCCTCTTCGTCGCGCCGACGCTGTCGCTCATCAACGGCATCATCCCGCGCACCAGCGATATCATCGCCCGCGCCCATCTCTATACGGTCTGGTCCGATATCACGGCCGCCAATGCCCAGGTTGCGCTGCGCATCGTCTTCATCGCCGATTCGGCTTGCATGATGGCTGATGCGATCGGCCGTTCGCTCTATCGCCTGTTCGTCAGCCGCAAGCTGATGCTGCAGTGGCGGACCGCTGCCAGCGTTCAGGCCGGCGGCCAGGGCACGTTGATCTCCTATTACAAGGCGATGTGGCATGCACCGGCGTTGGCGCTGCTGGCGCTCGGTTTCGCAGCTCTTCCCGGCGACAACGCCTTCCTTGTCGGCATTCCCTTCGCGCTGCTGTGGATCCTCTCGCCTGTCGTCGCCTGGTATGTCAGCCAGTCGGCGGAGACCGAGGACCGGCTCGAGGTCGCCGATTCCGTGTCGAGCGAACTGCGCAAGATCGCCCGGCGCACCTGGCGTTATTTCGAGACCTTCACGACGGCCGAGCAGAACTATCTGCCGCCGGACAATATCCAGGAAACGCCGCATGTGATTGTGGCGGCGCGCACCTCGCCGACCAATATCGGCGTCTATCTGCTTTCCGTCGTTTCCGGCCGGCATTTCGGCTGGTTCTCCTTCGAGGAGACGCTCGAACGGCTGGAGCAGACGATCGCGACGATCGATAGAATGGAGAAATTCCGCGGCCATCTGTTCAACTGGTATCACACCGATACGCTGCAGACGCTGGGCCCCCGTTACGTCTCGGCCGTCGACAGCGGCAATCTCGCCGGCCATCTGATCGCCATTTCGTCGGCCTGCCGCAACTGGGCCGAGGCGCCGTCCGCCCATATGCAGGGTAATCTCGACGGCGTCGGCGACACGGCCGGCATTCTCCGAGAAGTGCTGGCGGACCTGCCCGATGACCGCAAGACCGTGCGCCCGCTGCGCCGGCGCCTGGAGGAGCGCATCGTCGGCTTCCAGAACGCGCTTGCCGCCGTCAAACGCGAGCACGAATTCGCCTCGATCCGCATCATCAACCTTGCGGTTCTCGCGCGCGACATCGAGAAGCTCGCTGCCAATCTCGACCATGAGGTCAAGTCGAAGCAGAGTGAAGAGGTCACCCAATGGGCGGCATCCCTGGTGAAGGTCTGCGAGGCGCATATTTCCGACAGCACCTTCGACCTTTCCAAAGTCGATGCGCTGAGGCCGCGCCTGGTGGCGCTGCGCGACAAGGCGCGCGATCTCGCCTTCTCGATGGATTTCGGCTTCCTGTTCCGGCCGGAACGGCGTCTGCTGTCGATCGGCTATCGCGTCGAAAGCGGTGAACTCGACCAGGCCTGTTATGACCTTCTCGCCTCGGAATGCCGCCTGACCAGCCTCTTCGGCATCGCCAAGGGCGACCTGCCGACGGAACACTGGTACCGCCTCGGCCGCCAGGTCGTGCCTGTGGGGTCGCGCGGTGCGCTGGTTTCCTGGTCCGGCTCGATGTTCGAATATCTGATGCCGCCGCTCGTCATGCAGGAGCGCGGCGGGGGTATTCTCAACCAGACCAACAATCTGGTCGTCGTCGAGCAGATGAATTACGCCCGCAAGCTCGGTATTCCCTGGGGCATTTCGGAAGCGGCCTTCAATGCCCGCGACCATAACCTCAATTATCAGTACACGAATTTCGGCGTGCCCACGCTCGGCCTGAAGCGCGGCCTCGGCCACAATGCCGTCATCGCGCCCTATGCCTCGCTGCTTGCCAGCCAGTACGATCCGCCGGCCGCGCTGGAAAACCTGCAGAAGCTGCGCAAGCTCGGCGCACTCGGCAAGTTCGGCTTCCACGACGCCGTCGATTTCACGCCGACGCGCGTGCCGGAAGGCAAGAAATGCGCGGTGGTCTACAATTATTATGCACATCATCACGGCATGTCGATCGCGGCGGTCGCCAACGTCGCCTTCAACGGTCATCTGCGCGAGCTCTTCCACGCCGATCCCGTCATCGAGGCGGCGGAGTTGCTGCTGCAGGAAAAGGCGCCGCGCGATATTCCTGTCATGAGCGGCAAGCATGAATCCGACACACCGGCCAGCATCCAGGACGATCTCCTGCGGCCGGAGCTCCGGAAGATCAACGATCCGGCTTCGCGTGACCGCGAACTGGTCTTCCTGTCGAACGGTCATTATTCGGTGATGCTGACGGCGACGGGCGCGGGTTATTCCCGCTGGAACAATCTTTCCGTTTCCCGCTGGAAGCCTGATCCGACTGAAGACCGCTGGGGCAGCTTCATCTTCCTGCGCGATACCGCCACCAATGAATGGTGGTCGGCGACATCAGAGCCGAAGGGTGTCGAAGGCGAAAAGATCAAGGTCGAATTCGCCGACGAGAAGGCGCAGTTCACCAAGATGGTCGGCGACCTCACAAGCGAGGTGGAATGCATCGTCGCAACCGAGCATGATGCCGAGGCCCGTCGCGTCACGCTGCTCAACATGGGCACGGAAGACCGTTTCATCGAGGTCACCTCCTATCTCGAACCAGTGATTACCTCCGACGATACTGACAATGCGCATCCGGCATTCGCCCGCATGTTCGTCAAGACCGAGATCGGCAAGCGCGGCGACGTCATCCGCGCCGAACGCAACAAGCGCGACCCGAACGAGCCTAATATCAGCATCGCACATCTGATCGTCGACAATGCCGGCGACACCCGCCATACCGAATTCGAGACCGACCGGCGCAAGTTCATCGGCCGTGGCCGCAGCCTTGCCGATGCGGCGGCCTTCGATCCGGGTGCCACGCTTTCCGGCAGCGATGGCTTCATGCTCGATGCCGTCATGTCGCTGCGTCGCACCGTCCGCGTGCCGGCCGGCAAGAAGGTCAGCGTGATCTTCTGGACGATTGCGGCGCCAAGCCGCGAGGAAGTCGACAAGGCGGTCAATCGCTACCGTCATCCCGATGCCTTCACCCACGAACTCGTCCAGGCCTGGACACGCACGCAGGTGCAGATGCGCCATGTCGGCGTCACCTCCCAGCAGGCGGCCGCCTTCCAGCATCTCGGACGCTACCTCGTCTATCCCGACATGCAACTGCGCAAGGACGAGGCGACCGTCGAGGCCGGCCTACAGTCGCAATCGGCGCTCTGGCCGCTGGCGATCTCCGGCGACTTCCCGATCTTCACGCTGCGCATCAACGACGACATGGATCTCGACATCGCCCGCGAGGCGCTGCTGGCGCAGGAATATCTGCGCTCGCGCGGCGTCACCGCCGATCTCGTCATCATGAACGAACGCGCTTCGTCCTATGCGCAGGACATGCAGCATGCGCTCGACGCCATGTGCGAAAACGTGCGCCGCATGGGCCAGGCCGACGGGTTGCGCCAGCATATCTTTGCGGTTCGCAAGGACCTGATGGAAGAAGCCACTTATCATGCGCTGATCGCGGCTTCCCGCGTCACGCTACACACCAAGAACGGCAAGGTGGTCGACCAGATCAACCGCGCCGTCGCGCTGTTTGCACCCTCCAAGGAGGAACTGCAGGAGATGGAACGGGTCGAGCGCAACAAGGCCCCCGTCAAGCGTGTTGCGCCGGTGCCGCCACCTGTCGTGCCCGCCGTCATCATCGAGGAGGAAGGCGATCTCGACTTCTGGAACGGCATCGGCGGCTTTGCCCGCGACGGACGCGAATATGTCGTTCGGCTGCCTGGAGGTCATGCGACGCCGCAGCCCTGGATCAATGTCATTTCCAACGACAGCTTCGGATTCCACGTTTCGGCCGAGGGCTCGGGTTTCACCTGGAGCGTCAATTCGCGCGACTATCAGCTGACCTCCTGGTCGAACGATGCGGTGGTCAACCGTTCGAGCGAGGCATTCTATCTCACCGATCTGGACAGCGGTGCCGTCATGACGCCGTTCGCAGCACTTTCCCGCCGGCCGGACATCCGTTTCGAAGCCCGCCACGGGCTCGGTTATTCCGTCTTCTCCAGCGTTCAGCACGATATCGCGCTTGAGCTGACGCAGACGATCGACCGCGAAAAGCCGGTGAAACTGCAACGCCTGCGCCTGCGCAACACCGGTTCGACTGGCCGCAAGCTGCGTCTCTACGGTTATGTCGAATGGATTCTCGGCAGCAATCCGGGACGCACGGTGCCTTTCATCCTGTCGAGCCATGATGAGGAGACGGGGGCGCTGTTTGCCACCAATCCCTACAGCATCGATTTTTCGAACCGCACTGCATTCTTCGCTGCGAGCGAGACACTTTCGAGTTTCTCGGCAAGCCGGCGCGAATTCATCGGTAAGGCGGGGACGATCCAGGCACCGCAGGCCGTCACTTCCGCCGCCGCTCTTTCCGGCGCGACGGAACTAGATGGTGATCCGGCCGCGGCGCTTGCAATCGACATCGAGCTCGGCGCCGGCGAAGAGCGCGACTTCACATTCTTCCTCGGCGATACGCCGACGGAAGAAGAAGCGCGCACTGTCATCGCCGATATCCGCAAGGTTTCGTTCGACGAGACCGTCGAGGCAAACCGCGCCTTCTGGCGGGATTTCACCGGCAGGCTGCAGATATCGACTCCAGATCGCGGGATGAACAATCTCGTCAACACCTGGCTGCCCTATCAGAGCCTCGGCTGCCGCATCATGGCCCGCACCGCCTTCTACCAGGCAAGCGGCGCCTTCGGCTTCCGCGACCAGCTGCAGGACACGCTGGCCTTCGTGCTACACGAGCCCTCGCTTGCCCGCCGCCAGATCCTGAATGCCGCTTCGCGGCAATTCCGCGAAGGCGATGTACAGCATTGGTGGCTGCCGGGAACGGGTGCGGGCGTGCGTACGCTGATCTCCGACGACGTCGTCTGGCTCGCTTACGCGATCCACCACTATTGCAGCGTCACCGGCGACAAAAACGTGCTCGACGAGGAGATCGCCTTCCTGGAAGGGCCGGCACTGCTCGAAGGCCAGCACGACTCGTTCTACAAGCCGGAGATCTCCGAGAACAAGGCGAGCGTCTACGAACACGCGGCGCTGGCGCTCGATCTCGCCATCGCTCGCAAGGGGGCCAACGGCCTGCCGCTATTCCTTGGCGGCGACTGGAACGACGGCATGAACCGCGTCGGCGTCGGCGGGCGCGGCACCAGTGTCTGGCTCGGCTGGTTCCTGGCAGGGGCATTGCGCTCCTTCATTCCCTATGCCGAAGAGCGCGGCGACACGGCCCGTGCAGAGCGCTGGTCGGCGCATCTCACCGAGCTGAAGAAGGCGCTGGAAACTGCGGCCTGGGATGGCGGCTACTATCGCCGCGGCACGTTCGACGACGGTGCGCTGCTCGGCTCCAGGGAAAGCCCCGAATGCCGGATCGATTCGATCGCGCAGTCCTGGAGCGTGCTGTCGGGCGAGGGCGATCCGGCCCGCGCGGTCACGGCGATGGATGCGGTGCTCGATCAGCTAGTCGACGAGGATGCCCGCATCATCCGGCTGTTCACGCCGCCTTTCGTCAATTCCGCCAGGGATCCCGGCTATATCAAGGCCTATCCGCCGGGCGTGCGCGAAAACGGCGGGCAATATACCCATGCCGCGACCTGGGTCGTGATGGCGCTGGCGGAGCTGAAGCGGGGCGACGATGCCTTCCGCTGCTTCCAGATCCTCAACCCGATCACCCATGCGCTCGACAAGGCTTCAGCGGAGCAATACCGCGTCGAACCCTATGTCGTGGCGGCCGACGTCTACGGAAACGAGCCTTATACGTCGCGCGGCGGCTGGACTTGGTATACCGGGTCAGCCGGCTGGCTCTATCGCGCCGCCGTCGAGGGCATCCTCGGTATCCGGCTGAAGGACGGCCGGATTTACGTGCGCCCGTCGCTCCCGTCGGAATGGGACGGTTTTGCGGCAGAGGTGGAGCAAGGCGGCGGCAAATACCGCATTTCGGTCTCAAAAGCGTCCAATGACAGCGGCTACACTCTGTCAATCAACGGCTGCGAAGTCACCGATCCCGAAGAGGGATATCCGCTCGGATAACAGCGTTCTCCACGCTGAAAAAGACGGCGATTCGCGACGGCCAAAAGGGAACCCTTTTGGCCGTCGTCGCGTTTGCAAATCGGATAATAAGGAGAGACCAATGGCAAGCACGCCGACCCAAGCCATCGTCACGGGGCGCAGTTCCCTATCCGCAGCTGCGTCAGTGCGTGACACGAGGCTCGACGTCTTGCGTGGCGTGGCCCTGATCATGATCTTCATCAATCATGTTCCCGGACAGATTTTCGAATATGTGACGACGAAGAATTTCGGTTTCTCCGATGCCGCCGAGGCCTTCGTGCTGATCTCCGGCATTGCCGTCGGCCTTGCCTATGGGGGCCGCTTCCAGCCGGGCAACCGGCTCACGGTGGCGATCAAGTCGGCAAAGCGCGCCTTCACGCTCTATCTCGCCCATATGATCACCACCTTCATGACGCTGGCGCTCTTTCTCTGCGGTGCGTGGCTGTTTCATAGGCCGGGGTTGCTGGTCGAGATCAATATCCTGGCGGTTTTGATGAACCTGAAGGAAGGCATTCCAGCGCTGCTGCTGCTCGGCCACCAGATCGGCTACAATAATATCCTGCCGATGTACGGGGCGCTGATGCTGATGGTGCCGGTCATCCTGCTCTTGAATGCGCGAAGCCCTTGGCTGGCGCTCGGTGTCTCGGGCACGGTCTGGCTGCTTGCGGGCATCTACGAAGTGGCGCCGCACAACATGCTGATCGAGGGCTATTGGTTCCTCAATCCGCTCTCCTGGCAGTTCCTGTTTACGATCGGCATCGTCTCGATGCTGCATATCAAGCGCGGCGGCACGATCCCGCAGCATCCGCTGCTGCTGACGGTTGCTGCCGGTTACGTCATGCTGTCCTTCATCTGGGTGACCGGCCATCTCTGGATTTTCGGCAACTCGCTGGCAGCACTTGGCCTGCCGCCTGTCATCACCGGTTTCGACAAGACCTTCCTGTCGCTGCCGCGGCTGCTGCATGTGCTGGCGCTGACCTATCTCGTTATCAGCATCCCGGCACTGTCGCGTATCCTGCGCCGTCCTGCGGACCATCCGTTGACGATCCTCGGCCGCCACTCGCTGAACATCTTCGTTGCCGGCACGATCCTCGCCATGATCGGTCAGGTGGTGCTCTACATCACCAACAAGGACCAACTGATCGGTCCGCTCTTCGTGATCGCTGGGGTCGCGACACAATTCGCCTATGCCTATTATCTCGAACGCAAGCGCCAGCAGGGCAGGCTCAAGGGGAAACTTGTCGCCGATACCGCCACCATCCCCGTTCCTGTCCGCATTGGCAGAACGGCAAATGCCTATCGCCAGAACGATCGGAAATAGAGCTCGGATTTGCCCGACATGAAGGAGCCGGCGGCCGATGGTCGCCGGCTCAATTTTTATGAACGAGGATATTCACCAGCTTGCCGAAGGGATCGCGCACATAGAAGCGCCTGACGCCCCAAGGCTCGTCGGCCGGGCCGTACTCGATCGGGAAGCCTGAGGCCGACATCGCCGCGAAAGCAGCATCGAGGTCGTCGACCTCGATGGAGAGGGCGGGCACCTCCGTTCCGGAACCGCCTTCGCTGGCGATGCTGAGCTGAACGTTCATCGAGCGCGGAGCGCCGAACGTCGTGATCCAGCCGTGATCCATGATGACGTCGAGACCGAGGATATCCTGATAGAAGCGCCGGGCCAGAGTGATATCCGGTGCCTGAATATTGGCGACGATGCGCAGGACCTTCATGGCTTCGCTCCCCGTTGCTCTTCGACTGGCGGAGGTTAGATCCTTTCCGGGTTAGATTAAAGCATTCCGACTCCGTTTGAGCCAACCCGAAGGGCCGGGCATCTTTCCGCCAGGATCAGAGGCGATCGGCTCGGACGTACCAAGGGGTATGCCCATCGCCAATCGCCTCTGCCCTGACGAAATCTGCTCCGGCAGAATGCTTCAATCTGACCAGGAAAGGCTCTAGCGGCCGAGGTCGATTGCGGACGAATATTTGGAATTCTGCCGGCTGGCAGAGCTTGAGGGGGAGAACGTATCTGAGCTTTGCCAGCGCCACTGCATCAGCCGACAGACCGGCTACGTCTGGCTGCGGCGCCTGCGGGCGGGCGAGCCGGTGGAGGACTGCTCCCGCCGGCCGCATGCCAGCCCATGGCGCACGGGAGCCGATCTCGAACATACGGTTGCTTGATATCTGTGACGAGCATCCGGTCTGGGGGCTCGCAAGATCGCCCGCCGGCCGCAGGATCTCTGGACCTTTGCCGCCGTCGGCGACGGGCGTCGGCCGCTCAATCATCCGGCTCCTTTTGGACCAACAGAATACTTCAATCTGAACAGAAAAGCCTGCCAGGTCCCAGAGCAAACAAAAAGGCCGGAAGGAGTTACCCTTCCGGCCTTTATCTTGAAACCCGAACCGATCAGGCGGCTTCGGTGGTATGGGCCTTGCGGACTTCTTCGTCCGTCAGGATGCCGCTGGCGCGCAGCAGGGCGGCGAAGCGGCCGTTGCTGTGGCTGAGTTCGTCGAAGCTGCCCTGTTCGACGACACGGCCGTCATCCAGGAAGAGCACCATATCGGCTTCGCGGACCGTCGACAGGCGGTGGGCGATGATGAAGGTGGTGCGGTTCTGGCGCAGGTTGTCGATTGCGGCCTTGACGCGGGCTTCGGTTTCGACGTCGAGCGCCGAGGTCGCCTCGTCGAGCACCAGGATTGGCGCGTCCTTCAGAATGGCGCGGGCAATCGCGATACGCTGGCGCTCGCCGCCGGAGAGCTTGTTGCCGCGTTCACCGACATGCGTATCGTAGCGCTCCTCACGGGTCTCGATGAAGTCGGCGGCGGCGGCGGCTTCGGCCGCACGGCGCATTTCCTCTTCGCTGGCGCCTTCGCGACCAAGGCGGATATTGTCGCTGATCGAACGGTTCAGCAGGCCCGCATCCTGGAAGACGGTGGCGATGTGGCGACGCAGCGACTTGCGGGTCACCTTGGTAATATCGGTGCCGTCGATGAGAATCTTGCCGCCCTGGGCATCATAGACACGCTGCAGCAGGTTGACGAGCGTCGTCTTGCCGGCGCCGGTCGGGCCGACGATCGCAACCGTCTGGCCTGCCTTCACCGAGAAGGAGACGTTATGCAGGCCCTGCGAGCTGTTGCCGAAGCCGAAGGAGACGTCGCGGAATTCGATCGAACCCCTGACGTCCTTGATTTCGCCGTTGCCGGCCGGCTCTTCACGTTCACGCACCGAGTCTTCCAGCGCATAGAATTCCTCGAGCTTGGAACGGGCCTCGAAAATCTGCGTAGCGAACTGGCGCATCAGGTCGAGGCGGCCGATCAACAGGTTGGCGAAGCCGATAAAGGCGATGACGTCGCCGACGCGCAGCTGGCCGGCCTGGACGAGCATGGTGCCAATGATCAGGACCACCATCATCGCGATGGTCGACGCCATACGGTTCAGTGCACTGGCGATCGCCCACCAGTCGAGCACCGGATACTGCGCTTCGAGCAGACGGTCAGCGAAGGATTTCAGCGCCCTGGTTTCGGCCTCGATGCGGTTATAGCTGTGCAGGACAGAAACGTTGCTGATCGAGTCGCTGACATGCGAGAAGACGGTGTGATAATGGTTCTCGACCGAAGCCTGGCCGTCCTTGGTGCGGCTCATGACGACGCGGCCGATCAGCCAGTAGGCGATGGCGAGCACCATGAGTACGGCGGAAAGGCGCAGGTCCATCGACATTGCGGTCGGTATCAGAAGGGCAAGCGCGATGACCGTCGACAGATGGTTGCGCATGAATTCCAGCCAGAGGCCGAATAGCGTCTCGCAGGCGCGCAGCAATGTATGCAGCGCGTTGGAGGTGCCGCGCTGATGGTGCCAGCCGAGCGGCATGGAAATGATGCGGCCGAAGGCTTCCGTCAACAGCGTCGCTCGCCGGCCATGGGCCAGTCTGTCGGCCTCGCGGGCCACCAGGACGAAGGCAATGGTGTTGAAGACGGCGAAAGTCGCCCACATGAAGAGGATGGGCTTGACCTCACCCTTGCCCGAAATCGCATCGATAATGCGACCGAACAGGATCGGCTCCGCGATGGTGATCGTCGCAAGAACAATGTTTGCGACAACGACCAGGGATACGCGCAGCTTGTAGGCGCCAAGATAGCGCAGAGCTCTTGCATAGACCTTGAATAGCGTCACGTCGAACCTCTTGTGCATCTGCGAAAACGGGATGATGCGATGCTACAAAAGCCTACCTGAACGGGCGATTAACGGAGTAGTCAGGGTTCGATCGTGTGATGATTGCCGCGATCGTATTATCGCAGGATGCGACGAGTGGCCATGACGCCGAAATTGCCGCCTGGCCATATCTCGCAACAATTTGCGCTTGCATTTTATTAAATGTTTAGCACAGCATTAAATTACAGACTGCATTTATTAAAGAAGACCGTTTCGCGACCAGTTTGACCAGCCGCCGACGGCCTCATGCGGGCAACAGGTCCGGGCAAGGGGCATTTTTGTGAATATTGATTCGTTAATTCAATTGCTTGTAATTCTGGAAGAATGCTCAAATCCTGAAGCTGTCGTCACCGAGCTGGAGCAGATCCTCCACGGTTGCGGTTTCGAATATTACGGCCTGCTGCGTCATTTGCCACAGAAACCGGTGCAGCAGAATCCAGAGTCCTGGGCTGCGGCGCTGGCCGGCCGCTGGCCGGAGCATTGGCCGCGGATATATGCCGCGAAAAAATATGCTCTGATCGATCCGATGGTGCGCTATCTCGGCCACGCGCAGCGGCCTTTCCGCTGGCGGGAGGCGATGGCGGCCTTCCACAAGGATGCGCATCAGCGCCGCATGGAGCAGATGATGGTCGATGCCTTCGGCCACGGACTGGAGGACGGCTACATCTTTCCGATCCACGGACGCAACGGTACTCTCGCCAGCCTCAGTCTCGCCGGCAAGCCGATCGAGTTGTCGCCGGTGGAGATCGCATTGTTGGAGGCGGTGGCGCGCAAGGCCTTCTGGCGGTTGCTCGATCTGAAAGGCGAGGCGCCGGCGCTGGAAACCGTCCTGCCGGCAGACACGCCGCTGACGCGGCGAGAGATGGAAATCCTGCATTATCTCGCCGAAGGCATGACTTCGATGGAGATCAGCAAGATGCTGAAGATCTCAAACCACACGGTCGATTGGTATATGAACGGTCTGCAGGATAAACTGAAGGCGAAAAACAGGCAGCAGGCGGTGGCGCTTGCCTTCCGCCACGGCCTGATAAGTTAGAGCAATTCTACATCTCATCGAAGCGAAACGCTCTGGTTTTTACTTTTACGCAACTCCAGACGGAAAACCGCTTCGCACTTTTCCTGGAGTTGCTCCAGCATGGCGAGAAATTGCATTTCGCAGTCGCAAGAGAAATTGAACTTTCTGTAACAAGAAGTTAAGAATTTTCTTCGCGGGTGCAGCATTGCCCGCGCCTGAACGTCTGAGGAGACCGTTTTGCCCATTTCCAAGATTCTCGTTGCCAATCGCTCCGAAATTGCCATTCGCGTGTTCCGCGCGGCCAACGAGCTTGGAATAAAAACCGTGGCGATCTGGGCGGAAGAGGACAAGCTGGCGCTGCACCGCTTCAAGGCGGACGAGAGCTACCAGGTCGGTCGCGGCCCGCATCTTTCCAAGGACATGGGTCCGATCGAGAGTTATCTGTCGATCGAGGAGGTGATCCGCGTCGCGAAACTCTCCGGCGCCGATGCCATCCATCCCGGCTATGGCCTGCTGTCGGAAAGCCCCGAATTTGTCGATGCCTGCAACAAGGCCGGCATCATCTTCATCGGCCCGAAGGCCGATACGATGCGCCAGCTCGGCAACAAGGTCGCGGCGCGCAACCTGGCGATTTCGGTCGGCGTCCCTGTAGTCCCGGCCACCGGACCTCTGCCCGAGGACATGGCCGAAGTGGCGAAGATGGCGGAAGAAATCGGCTACCCCGTCATGCTGAAGGCTTCCTGGGGTGGCGGCGGGCGCGGCATGCGCGCGATCCGCGATCCAAAGGATCTTGCTCGCGAGGTGACGGAAGCCAAACGCGAGGCGATGGCCGCATTCGGCAAGGACGAGGTCTATCTGGAAAAGCTCGTCGAGCGCGCCCGTCATGTCGAAAGCCAGGTTCTCGGCGATACGCACGGCAATGTCGTGCATCTCTTCGAGCGTGACTGCTCGATCCAGCGCCGCAACCAGAAAGTCGTCGAGCGCGCGCCGGCACCCTATCTCTCGGAGGCGCAGCGCCAGGAACTCGCCGCCTACTCGCTGAAGATCGCCGCCGCGACCAATTATATCGGCGCCGGTACTGTCGAATATCTGATGGATGCCGATACCGGGAAATTCTATTTCATCGAAGTCAATCCCCGCATCCAGGTCGAGCATACGGTGACCGAAGTCGTCACCGGCATCGACATCGTCAAGGCGCAGATCCACATCCTCGACGGCTTTGCGATCGGCACCGCGGAATCGGGCGTGCCGCGCCAGGAGGATATCCGCCTCAACGGCCATGCGCTGCAGTGCCGCATCACCACGGAGGATCCGGAGCATAATTTCATTCCGGATTACGGCCGCATCACCGCCTATCGCTCGGCATCCGGTTTCGGCATCCGCCTCGATGGCGGCACCTCCTATTCGGGCGCCATCATCACCCGTTTTTATGATCCCCTTCTCGTCAAGGTCACGGCATGGGCGCCCAATCCGTCCGAAGCGATCGCCCGCATGGATCGTGCGTTGCGCGAATTCCGTATTCGCGGCGTGGCCACCAACCTGACCTTCCTCGAAGCGATCATCGGCCATCCGAAGTTCCGGGATAACAGCTACACGACACGCTTCATCGACACCACGCCGGAGCTCTTCCAGCAGGTGAAGCGCCAGGATCGCGCCACGAAGCTCCTGACCTATCTCGCCGACGTCACCGTCAATGGCCATCCCGAGGCCAAGGACAGGCCGAAGCCGTTGGAAAATGCTGCCGAGCCGGTGGTTCCCTACGCCAATGGCAATACGGTCAAGGATGGCACGAAGCAGCTCCTCGACACGCTCGGCCCGAAGAAGTTCGGCGAATGGATGCGTAACGAGAAGCGCGTGCTTTTGACCGATACGACGATGCGCGACGGCCACCAGTCGCTGCTCGCCACCCGCATGCGCACCTATGATATCGCCCGCATCGCCGGCACCTATGCACATGCGCTGCCAGGGCTTTTGTCGCTCGAATGCTGGGGGGGCGCGACCTTCGACGTCTCCATGCGCTTTCTGACCGAGGACCCGTGGGAGCGCCTGGCGCTGATCCGCGAGGGCGCGCCGAACCTTCTGCTGCAGATGCTGTTGCGCGGCGCCAACGGCGTCGGCTACACCAATTATCCCGACAATGTCGTCAAATATTTTGTCCGCCAGGCGGCCAGGGGCGGTATTGATCTCTTCCGCGTGTTCGATTGTCTGAATTGGGTCGAGAACATGCGTGTCTCGATGGATGCCATTGCCGAGGAGAACAAGCTCTGCGAGGCGGCGATCTGCTACACCGGCGACATCCTGAACTCGGCCCGTCCGAAATACGATCTGAAATATTATACCGACCTTGCGGTCGAGCTCGAGAAGGCGGGCGCGCATATCATTGCGCTGAAGGATATGGCAGGTCTCCTCAAGCCTGCGGCTGCGAAGGTTCTGTTCAAGGCGCTGCGTGAGGCGACCAGCCTGCCGATCCATTTCCACACGCATGATACATCGGGCATTGCAGCCGCAACCGTCCTTGCCGCTGTCGATGCCGGCGTCGATGCCGTCGATGCCGCCATGGATGCGCTTTCCGGCAATACCTCGCAGCCCTGTCTCGGTTCGATCGTCGAGGCGTTGCGCGGTACGGAGCGTGATCCGGGCCTCGATCCGGAATGGATCCGCCGTATTTCCTTCTATTGGGAAGCGGCGCGTAACCAATATGCCGCCTTCGAAAGCGATCTGAAGGGACCAGCATCCGAAGTCTATCTGCACGAAATGCCGGGTGGCCAGTTCACCAACCTCAAGGAACAGGCCCGCTCGCTCGGCCTCGAAACCCGCTGGCATCAGGTGGCGCAGGCCTATGCCGACGCCAACCAGATGTTCGGCGATATCGTCAAGGTGACGCCGTCTTCCAAGGTCGTCGGCGACATGGCGCTGATGATGGTGTCCCAGGACCTGACGGTTGCCGACGTCGTCAGCCCCGAGAAGGAAGTCTCCTTCCCGGAATCGGTGGTCTCGATGCTGAAGGGCGATCTCGGTCAGCCGCCTTCAGGATGGCCCGAGGCGCTGCAGAAGAAGGCGCTGAAGGGCGACAAGCCCTATACCGTGCGTCCCGGCTCGCTGCTCAAGGAGGCCGATCTCGATGCGGAGCGTAAAGTCATCGAGACGAAGCTGGAGCGCGAGATCAGCGACTTCGAATTCGCTTCCTACCTGATGTATCCGAAGGTCTTCACCGACTTCGCGCTCGCCTCCGATACCTACGGCCCGGTCTCGGTGCTGCCGACACCCGCCTATTTCTACGGTCTAAAGGACGGCGAGGAACTGTTTGCCGATATCGAGCGCGGCAAGACGCTCGTCATCGTCAATCAGGCGATGAGCGCCACCGACAGCCAGGGCATGGTGACCATCTTCTTCGAGCTCAACGGCCAGCCGCGCCGTATCAAGGTGCCGGACCGGGCGCATGGGGCGACGGGTGCGGCCGTCCGCCGTAAGGCGGAGCCGGGCAATGCCGTTCATGTCGGCGCGCCGATGCCGGGTGTCATCAGCCGTGTCTTCGTCTCACCCGGCCAGGCCGTCAATGCCGGCGACGTGCTCGTCTCGATCGAGGCGATGAAGATGGAAACGGCGCTGCATGCGGAAAAGGACGGCACCATTTCCGAGGTGCTGGTGCGCGCCGGCGACCAGATCGACGCCAAGGACCTGCTCGTCGTTTACGCAGGTTGAATGGCTGCCGTCCTCGCAAAGACGCCCATCAGCCGACTTTGCGAGCCGACTCCATTCACTCGATTGTGTACGATCGGCCTGTCAAAAAGTTGATTTTTCGAATGTCCGCAGCCTTCGCGCCTTGCCCGGCGCGGAGGCTTTCTCATAGACTTGCACTCTTACCACCTGCCCCCAAGACCCATCAGGAAATCATCTCCATGAGCAAATTGAAGATTGCCGTCATCGTCGGCAGCACGCGTATCGGCCGTTTTGCCGAGCATCCGGCCAAGTGGATTGCCGCTATCGCCGCCGAGCGCCAGGACATCGAGGTCGAGGTTCTCGACCTGCTCGACTACCCCATGCATTTTTTCGGTGAGCAGCGTGCGACGACCGCTGAAAGCGAAACGGCAGAGCGCTGGAAAAAGAAGCTGCGTGAATTCGACGGCTTCATCTTCACCGCTGCCGAGTACAATCACGCTCCGACGGCGGTTCTGAAGAACGCCATCGACCTCGGCGAGTTCATCCAGAAGCCGGTCGGTTTCGTCGGTTACGGCGGCGTCGGCGGCGCACGTGCGGTCGAGCATCTTCGCCTGATCTTCGTGGAAATGGGTGCGGCGTCGGTGAAAACGGGCGTGCATATCGCGCTCGGCGAATATCTCGGCGTCCTGAAGGAAGGCAAGAGCCTCAGCGACTACGCGCATCTCAACGAAGCGGCGAAGAACCAGCTCGACCAGCTCACCTGGTGGGGCAATGCGCTGAAGGCGGCGCGCTCGGTCGTCACGGCCTCCTGATTGGAGTTCCAGCAATGCCGGGATGTTCGCATCTCGGCATTGGCTCAGATATCGTAAGTATGGGCGGCGTTGATCGTCGAAATGAAACGTTTGGTGCGTTCGCGCTCCGGTGCACTGAAGATCGCTCTGGCGCTGCCCGTTTCGACGACGCTCCCGGCTTCCAGGAAAACCACGTCATTGGCGATCTTCGAGGCGAGCCGGAGATCGTGGGTCGCCATCACCATCGTCGTGCCTTCGCTGGCAAGTTGGCCCAGCACATCGACCACTTCGGCCGAAAGCTCGGGATCGAGGGCGGATGTCGGCTCGTCACAGAGAAGCACGCGCGGCGACGGCGCCAGTGCGCGGGCGATCGCGACGCGCTGCTGCTGGCCGCCCGACAGTGTCGAAGGCCAGGCATCGGCCTTATGGGTCATGCCGACCTTGGTCAGCAATTCCATCGCACGCTCGCGTGCCTTTTCCCTCGGCCATCTCAGTACGGTTACCAGGCCTTCCATGACATTCTCGATCGCGGTCTGATGCGGGAAGAGCTGGAAATTCTGGAAGACCATGCCGGTCTGGCGGCGGATCTTCTGGATCGCCGGCCAGCTTGTTCGTTTGCCCGGTGCGAAGGCCAGCCTTTCCTCTCCGAGGCGGATGGAACCGGCGGTCGGAATTTCGAGCAGGTTGATGCAGCGCAGAAGCGTGCTCTTGCCGCCGCCCGAAGGCCCGACCAGCGCGGTGACGCTGCCTTCGGGGATGCGGATACTGATATCCTTGAGGATGACCGCATCGCCGAAGCGCTTTTCGATATTGGAAAGCTCGATCATGCGTTTGCCTCCAGCATGCCGCCATAACGCGCGAAGCGGCGTTCCAGCCGCACCTGCAGCTGCGAGAGGACGGAGCTCAGGACGAGATAGATCAGCGCCGCCTCAATATAGAGGATCAAGGGCTCATAAGTGGTGGCGACGATGCGCTGCGCCGCCTGGAAGAGCTCGGGCACGGTGATGGCGGCGGCAAGCGAGGTATCCTTGACCAGCGAGATGAAGGTGTTCGACAAAGGCGGCACTGCGACGCGGGCTGCCTGCGGCAGGATGGTGCGGCTCATCGCCTGGCGCCAGCTCATGCCGATCGAATAGGCGGCTTCCCACTGGCCCTTCGGTACTGAGGAAATGACCGCGCGGATGATCTCGGAGCTATAGGCACCGATATTCAGCGTGAAGCCGATGAGGGCGGCCGGAAAGGCATCGAGCAGGATGCCGAGGCTCGGCAGGCCGTAGAAGATGACGAAGAGCTGCACGAGCAGCGGCGTGCCGCGGATGACCCAGACATAGAAGCGCGCGATGGCCGAAAGCGGCATCGGCCCGAAGAGCCGGGCGATTGCGGTGGCGAGCCCGAGGGCCAGGCCGAAGACGAAGGATAGCAGGGTCAGAGGAATGGTGAAGATCAGCCCCGCCCACAGGAGCGAGGGCAGTGATTCCGCCATCAGTTGGAGCCAGTGCGCCAAGGGAGTTCTCTCTCGTCGGTTGGGTCGTGATACTCGAAATACCCCTCCCCAACCCCTCCCCACAAGGGGGAGGGACTTATCTAGGTGTCGCCTCGCAAGAAATAGCGACCGAGCGGCAGGCCGACGCGATTATTTGGAGATGAGTCGGTCCGCCGGCTAAGCCCCTCCCCCTTGTGGGGAGGGGTTGGGGAGGGGACTTTTCTTCAGTTCAAATTACTTGGAAACGTCCTGGCCGAAATACTTGTCGGCGATCTTCTTATAGGTGCCGTCGGCCTTGATGTCGGCAAGCGCCTTGTTGATTTCGGCGAGAAGCTCCGGTTCGTTCTTGCGGATGATGACGCCGGAGTAATCGGCATTTTCCTGCTCGGCGACGATCTTCACCGGCGCGTCCGGCTTGTGCTTCTTGAAATCGAGGAAGGAGAGGCTGTCGTTGATCGTGGCGTCGGCGCGCTTGGTCAATACGAGCTGGATCGATTGATCGAAACCATCGGTGCCGACGAGCTCGGCGCCGGCTTCGGTTGCGAGCTTACCGAAGTTGCTGGTCAGCGACTGGGCGGCTTTCTTGCCCTTCAGATCGGCGAAGGATTTGATGCTGTCGTCGCCGTCGCGGGCGATCAGCACGGCCTTGGAGGCGATATAGGGCTCGGAGAAATCATACTTCTGCTTGCGGGTTTCGGTGATGCCGACCTGATTGATGACGGTGTCGTAGCGCTTGGCGTCGAGGCCGGCGATCAGGCCGTCCCACTTGCCTTCGACGAACTCGGCTTTGACGCCGAGCTTGGCGGCGATCGCTTCGCCGATCTCGACGTCGAAGCCGACGAGCTTGCCGCTTTCGTCATGATAGGTGAAGGGCGCATAGGTGCCTTCGGTACCGATCTTGAAGACGCCGGCCGATTTGATGGCGGCGAGGTTTTCACCGGCATGGGCAGGCAGGAGGGCCGCAGCCTGAATGAGGGCGGCGGCGGCGACGGTTTTCAACCAGTTCATTGTTCATCCATCCTTGGGAGGTGTTTCGGATGGGGATAGTTGGCAGAAAATG
Organism: Rhizobium sp. P1_B8; assembly: GCF_056406515.1. NCBI lineage: Bacteria > Pseudomonadati > Pseudomonadota > Alphaproteobacteria > Hyphomicrobiales > Rhizobiaceae > Rhizobium > Rhizobium sp. P1_B8. The sequence goes on from NZ_JBFTZZ010000023.1 coordinate 31,383, forward strand.
ATGGCGCCGGAAGCGTAGAAAACTGCGAATAAAAGCAGCAACTGCAAATATTTTTCTCAAACGGCCGCTCGAACCGTGAATCCTGCAGAAACAGTCATCAGGCGGTGATGCGGCGGCGCAGTTTTTCGCTGACGATGATGATCAATCCGGCGCCGAGGATCATCGCTGCGCCGACAACCACATTGGGCGTGGGGATGTCGGCCCAGATCAGATAACCCAAGAGGAAGGCCCAGACGAGAGACGTATATTCGAATGGCGCAAGCACGGAGACGGGCGCCTGACGCATGCCTTCGAAAAGGGCGAACTGCGCGCAGCCGGCAACGACGCCGGTGGCAATGAGGAGCGCGAGCTGCGTCATATCGGGGGTCTGCCATGTCCAGATCACGGCAATGCCGGTCATGGCAAGAAAAAAGACGTTGGAAACGGTGAGCTGGATAATGGTCTTCTCGTGCAGCGAGGTCTTGCGCAGCAGCACCATGGCAGAGGCCCAGAGCACGGCCGCCTGCAGCGCCAGATAGACCGGCCAGGAGATGGTGAGGCCGATCGGATTGCAGGCGATAAGGACGCCGACGAAACCGACGCCGACGGCCAGCCAACGTGTCGGCGTGACTTTCTCCTTCAGGATAAGCCAAGCCAGTAAGGTGCCGACGACAGGGGCGGCGTAATAAAGCGTGGTCACTTCGGCAAGCTGCAGGCGGCTTGCGGCGGAATAATAGGAAAGCCAGGCGCAGAGCAGAAGGATACTGCGGGCGATCATCGGCTTGATGATCGGCGATGTCATCGTCTGATGGACGAGCTTGCCGCGGCCATAGGCAAGACAACCGACGAGGATGGTGAGACTGCGGAAAAACAGGATCTGCCAGACGGGAATGCTGGAAGCCAGGATCTTGATGATCGCGTCATGGAAGGTGAACGCCATATAGGCGACGGTCGTGAGCAGGATGCCCAGGCTGACGGAGTTTTTCACGGGGAGAACGCACCAGGTGGCGGATATGCCGGCGGGAATCGGGAATGACCAATCGATATTCCCGCCTCTCGGACCGGTCAATAGGGCTTATTCCTTCCGGTAGTGGAGCTTTATTTCCAAACGTCAGAAAACGTGTAACCGTGCATATTGCCTGCATGATCATAAGCGTTTATGCACGTTTTTAATTTGTAAGCTACGAACTCGGTAGGAACATGCAGGATTTTCTGTTGCGAGAGCGCCAAGGCGTGATTTCCGAGAGGCTGCGGCTGAATGGCCGCGTACTGGCGACGGAGCTTGCGCTCGAATTTGGGGTCTCCGAGGATACGGTGCGTCGGGACCTACGCGAGATGGCAGCGGCAGGGCTCTGCGAGCGGGTCTATGGCGGTGCATTGCCGGTCTCGCCGGCGCATGGAAGCCTGACGCAGCGTATCGGCTTTGCCGCAGACCGGAAACAAGCGCTGGCGCGCGCTGCGGCAAAGCAGATTGCCGCCGGCTCGACCGTGTTCTTCGACGCTGGCAGCACCAATCTGGCGATTGCCAACGCATTGCCGGCCGAACTTGCACTGACGGCTGCGACGAATGCGCCGGCGATTGCCGCAGCGCTGATCGACAAGCCGGCCGTCAACGTCATCCTGATCGGCGGAATGGTGGATCGACAGACGGGCGGTGCGCTCGGCGCCAAGGCGTTGCGGGATATGGAGCAGATTTCACCAGATCTCTGCATTCTCGGCGCCTGCGGCGTCGATCTCGAGGCCGGCATCACGGTGTTCGGCTTCGAGGATGCGGAGTTCAAGCGGTTTGCGACGTCCAGGAGCAAAAGGGTGTTGGTGGCTGCAACCTCGGAGAAATTTGGCACTGCTGCCCCCCATAGCATCCTGCCGGTTGCGCATTGCGAATGCCTGGTCGTTGAGCACGATGCCGATCCGGCCATTCTCGCTCGTTACCGCGAGCGCGGATGCAGGACTGTTCTGGCCGAGAAAACGAACTGAGGCGCCATCACAGAGTTTAGGGAAACCGGGCGCGAGCAAGCCCGGCAATGAGGAAAGATCGGAAAATGGATACTCATGTGAGTAAGCCGGGAGCCCGGAGCGGCTTCGTTACCAGAAGCAGGGCGGCGGTTTCTCTGCTCTTTCTCATGAACGGTTTTGTCGTCGGCTGCTGGGCGCCGAAGATCCCCGATTTTGCCGAGCGTCTGGCGCTGACCAAGTTCGAGCTTGGGCTGATGATCCTCGTCTTCGGCGTCGGCTCGCTGGTCATGATGCCGCTCGCCGGTGCGCAGATCGCCAAACACGGCTCGCGTGTCGTCGTCCAGATACTGGCTCTTTGCGTGTTGCCGTTGCTGCTGGCATTGACGCTCGCGCCAAATGTGCTCACCGGGGCAATCTCGCTCTTCCTGTTCGGCGGCTTCATCGGCGCAATGGACGTGGCGATGAATGCCAATGCGGTGTCGGTCGAGAAATCCATGCGCCGCGCCATCATGTCGTCCTGCCACGCTTTCTGGAGCCTTGGCGGGCTGATCGGTTCCGGTCTCGGCGGCATCGTGATCTCCAAGCTCGGCATTCTCGGCCATGCGCAACTGGCGACGGTGCTGGCGGCAATCTTCGTTGCCGTCGCCTGGCCGATGGTCCTTGCGGATCCGCCGCATCCCGACACCAAGAAGGAAAAGACGAAGTTGCCGATGGTGCCGCTGCCGTGGCTGCTCGGACTGATGGCGCTGTTCAGTATGGTGCCGGAAGGTGCGGTTCTGGACTGGGGCGCGCTCTATCTCCGGCAGGAAATGGATGCATCCGTGGCACTTTCCGGCCTTGGTTTCGCAGCCTTTTCGGCGACCATGGCAATCATGCGCTTTGCCGGCGACCTGGTGCGCGACCGTCTGGGCGGCGTCAAGACGCTGCGCATCTGCACGCTGTTTGCCATTATCGGCATGCTGCTTGCAGGCTTGGCGCCGAATGCCGAGCTTGCCATCCTGGGCTTTGCATTTTGCGGCATCGGCATTTCCAACATGGTGCCGATCGCCTTCTCGGCGGCGGGCAACATACCCGGACTCAAGCCCGGCATCGCCATCTCGGTGGTCACGACCATGGGCTATTCCGGCATGCTGGTTGCGCCATCGTTGATCGGCTTCGTCGCCGAGCATATCGGCTTTGCCGTCGTTTTCATGGCGCTGCCGGTGCTGCTGCTCGTCGTTCTCCTGCTCTCCAAGCTGGCCCATTATGCCGATGGGACCTCCGGAGGCGGTCACTGAGCCGCCTCCCAACAAAAGTGATATCAGGGGCGGTTGACAAGCAGCCGGCCTTGATCCACCTGAAAAGCACTGTTTATAGGGGTGCAAGAACTCTTCATGTCTTCAGCCGCCGATTTTGATCCGAAACCGCGCCGCGCTTCCGTTGCCGTCGATGTCGGCGGTGTCATCGTTGGCGGCGGGGCGCCGGTCGTCGTGCAATCCATGACGAATACCGATACGGCCGATATCGATTCGACCGTCGCGCAGGTCGCCGCTCTGTTCCGCGCAGGCTCGGAATTGGTGCGTATCACCGTCGACCGCGACGAGAGTGCGGCCGCCGTGCCGAAGATCCGCGAGCGGCTGCTGCGCCTCGGCATGGACGTGCCCTTGATCGGCGACTTCCATTATATCGGCCACAAGCTGCTCGCCGATCATCCTGATTGTGCCGCGGCGCTGGCGAAATACCGCATCAACCCCGGCAATGTCGGCTTCAAGGACAAGAAGGACAAGCAGTTCGCCGAGATTATCGAGATGGCGATCCGCTATGACAAGCCGGTGCGCATCGGCGTGAATTGGGGTTCGCTCGACCAGGATCTGCTGACGGCGCTGATGGACCAGAATGCCGAAGCCGGATCGCCGCTTTCGGCCCGGCAGGTGATGCGCGAGGCGATCGTGCAGTCGGCGCTGCTTTCTGCAGCCCTTGCCGAAGAAATCGGCCTGCCGCGCAACCGCATCATCCTGTCGGCCAAGGTCAGCCAGGTGCAGGACCTGATCGCCGTCAATTCCATGCTCGCCGAACGCTCCAATCATGCGCTGCATCTCGGCCTGACCGAAGCCGGCATGGGCACCAAGGGCATCGTCGCCTCGTCGGCGGCGATGGGCTTCGTGCTGCAGCACGGCATCGGCGATACGATCCGCGTGTCGCTGACACCCGAGCCGAACGGCGACCGCACGCGCGAAGTCCAGGTGGCGCAGGAAATCCTGCAGGTCATGGGCTTCCGCCAGTTCATACCCGTGGTTGCGGCCTGTCCGGGGTGCGGACGCACGACGTCGACCGTGTTCCAGGAGCTTGCCCAGAACATCCAGAACGACATCCGCAAGAACATGCCGGTTTGGCGCGAAAAATATCCTGGCGTCGAGGCGCTGAACGTCGCCGTCATGGGCTGCATCGTCAACGGGCCGGGCGAAAGCAAACATGCCGATATCGGCATTTCGCTTCCCGGCACCGGCGAGACGCCGGCGGCCCCGGTCTTCATCGACGGGCGGAAGGCGCTGACGCTGCGCGGTCCCAATATCGCCGCCGACTTCGAGGCGCTGGTTGTCGACTATATCGAGAAACGGTTCGGCCAGCGGACGGCGGCGGAATGAGCGCCCATAGGTTCGGATGAGCCAGTACTGGTCGCCAATCGTCAGCGCCTGCTATACTGTGTCGGGGCGATCGAGGTGCCGGTCGACGGCAGGTTCCAGGTCCGGCTGGCGGATTACGACAGGCCATGCGGCGCAATCATCATCCCCAATCCGAATGCGCCGACGGGATCGGCCTGCCGCTAGCCGGCATCGAGGCACTTCTTGCCGCCCATCCGGATGCAGTCGTCGTCATGGACGAGGCCTATATCGATTTCGGCGGTAAAAGCGCCATCCCGCTGATATCCACGCATCCCAATCTGCTTGTCATTCAGACCCTGTCGAAATCCCGTTCGCCTGCAGGTCTGCGCGTCGGCTTCGCGCCGGGACAGCGGCCGCTGTTCGAGGCGCTGGAGCGGGTCAAGGACAGTTTCAATTCCTATCCGCTCGATCGTCTGGCGCAGCTCGCCGCGACGGCGGCGATCAAGGATGAGGCGTGGTTCCAGACATGCCGGAGGAAAATCATCGCCAGCCGGGAAAGCCTCGTCTCCGAACTCGAAACGCTGCACTTCTAGGTCCTGCCGTCCCAGGCCAATTTCGTTTTTGCCAGGCACGAGAGACAATCGGGTGTAGCGCTTCAAGCCGGCTTGCGGGAGCGGAACATTCTCGTCCGGCATTTCGCCAAGCCACGTATTTCGGATTTCCTGCGCATCAGCATCGGCGCGGACGAGGAGTGCGCGCGCCTGGTTTCCGCTCTCAAGGACATGCTGGCGGCCTGAGCAGCCCACCGATTTCCTCAGCTTTCGGCCATGGCGCCGGCAAGCAAGGTCTTTGCGGTCCAGCGCAGAACCTTCTCCGCTTCCTTGGGCTCCAGCTCGCAGATGTCACGCATCACCACCAGTGCCTCTATGCCAACCGCCAGCGACAGTGCGTGGACGAGGCGCTGAAAATTCTTCGGCGGCATGGTTGCCTGCAGCGGTGACATCGCCTCTTTCAGCCATGCGATGCGGCGGCCACCGCGGCGGACCTGCGCTTGGCCGACAGCCGAGCTGCCGAGAAGCGCGCGAAAGACGCCCTCATTGTCGATGACCATCTTGAAGATCTGCGAGACCAGGTCGTCGAGCCGATGGCCGACCTCCGCATCGCCCATGTCGTTCCGCGCTGGCGGGATCTTGATCACATCCGCAACGCCATCGAGGACCGCCTCGCGGATGATTTCATCCGGCGTCGAGAAATATCGGTAGGCCGTCGCGCGCGAAATGCCAGCGAGATCGGCCACTTCGGCGACCGAGGGGTGGCCGCCTTTCTCTATGATCTCGCGCGCGGCACGCAGCAACTCGACACGCGTGCGACGCTTTTGATTGACCCTCTCGAATCTTTTTTCTTGACTGTCCATTCATGCCTCGTTATGAGATTGATGTCTCATTAAGAGTTAAGTGTATCACAATCAAATCAAGGCACAAGTCGATGAATTCCGCTCCCCTTTCCGGCCGGTCCGACGCCGCTGCGCCGATGACCGTCCATTTTCTTGGCAATATCCTCACCTTTCGTGCCCGCTACGCGGATACCAAAGGCAGCTTCACCGTCATCGAAGCCTATACGGCTCCGAACGCCGGCCCGCCGCCGCACACGCAGACGGATCAGGAAGCCTTTCTCATCCTCGAAGGCCGTTACGAGATCGTCGTCGGCGACGAGACCAAGCATTGCGGCCCCGGCGATTTCGTCCACGTCTCTCCGGGCACGCTGCATTCCTTCCGGAATATTGCCGAGACGCCCTCGATGCTGCTTTTGATCAATTTCCCCGGCGATCTGCATGAGGAGTTCTTCATGGCGATCGGCGAGCCGGTCGCACCCGGCACGACAGCCTTTCCGCCGATGAGCGCGCCCGACGTTCCGAAGATCGTCGCGACGGCCGCCCGTTTCGGCATCGACATTCCGCCGCCGCCGCAGGCGTGAGCCCGCGGCCCCGGGGAGCAAGCGCTGCGACGCCGATCCCAATCCTTTCGACTATCGAGGAATCAACAATGAGAATGCATCATGTCGATCGCCTGCTGGCATCGAGCAGCTTTCGGATCTTTGCCCGCATTCTGCTGACGCTGGTCTTCTGGTCGAGCGGGCTTGCGAAGCTCTTCGACTTCCCGACCGCGATCGCAGAGATGGAGCACTACGGCCTTGCGCCTGCTGCGCCGACTGCGATTGCCGTCATATTCGTGCAGCTAGCCGGCTCCGCCCTTGTCATCTCCGGTCGGCATATCTGGCTCGGGGCGGGCGCTCTCGGCGTCTTTACCGTGCTGACGATCCCGATCGCGCACGCCTTCTGGTCGATGAGCGGCCAAGCCGCCTTTCTCGAGATGCTGTTTGCGATCGAGCATCTGAGCGTCGTCGGCGGTCTGATGATCGTTGCGATCCTGGGGCGGCGAACCGCTGCGGTTCAGGCGCCTGTTTTAGCCGGCGCCTGAACGATCGGATCATCGGCGTCGGGGAACAGTCAAAGCTCCCCAACGCCGGAGGCGGGCCTGGGGATGTCAGCTCTTCCGGTCGGCGATGAAATGCGCCGCGGCGGTGAGGATCGAGGCGCGAGGGCCGTAGGGGGCAAGCAGCGCCTCGGCATCGCGGACATGCTCACGGAGCTGGGCTTCGGCCCATTCCATGCCGCGAAGAGCTACAAGTGTTCCCTTGCCGCGGGCCGCATCCTTGCCGGTTGCCTTGCCCATGGTCGCGGTGTCCGAGGTCAGGTCGAGAATGTCGTCTGCAAGCTGGAAGGCAAGACCGATCTTTTCGCCGAAGGCGCGCAGGCGGCGGCGATCTTCCGGCGGGCTTGCCGAGATGACGGCGCCGGCTTCACAGGCGAAGCGGATCAGCGCACCGGTTTTCATCGCCTGCAGGCGGATGATGCCGGCTTCGTCGGGGGCCTGCTTTTCTGCCGCGAGATCGAGCGCCTGGCCGCCGGCCATGCCGCCGAGACCGGCTGCGCGGGCAAGGGCCAGCACCAGCGATGCCTTGCTGGTATCGGGAAGGGTCGTTTCCGGCGCAGCGATGATGTCGAAGGCGTAGGTCAGCAGGCTGTCGCCTGCGAGGATTGCCGTCGCTTCGTCGAACTTGATGTGTACCGTCGGTTTGCCGCGGCGCAGGTCGTCATCGTCCATGGCCGGCAGGTCGTCATGCACGAGAGAATAGCAGTGGACACATTCAAGGGCGGCGCCGACGCGAAGTGCCGCCTCTGCGTCGCCGCCGAGAAGGGCTGCACTTTCGACGACGAGAAACGGGCGCAGCCGCTTGCCGCCGTTCAGCACGGCATAATGCATGGCATCGCGCAGCGTCTCGGGCCTGGCGATTTCATCGGAAAGAGTGCTCGGCGAGAGCAATAGGTCGAGCAGCGCCTCGATCTCGTGGGCGTTGTTCTTCAGCCTCGTCTCGAAAGTGTTCCGGTTCGCGTCCATGGGCGCTGTTTGGCATGAGCGCCCACGGGCTTGCAACGGAATTGTCGATGGCGGCAGCAAGATTCGCCGCGCACTCTGGCATAAGCTCTGCACAGGCGTTATGAGAACGACAGGAGCGAAATCGGACTTGGGGACATTGGATATAGCGCCAGAGAGAGAGGACAGCGTCGACATGCCGGCTCGTCGGCGATGGTTCGAAGACCGGCGTGTGTTGAAACGCATTGTTCTTGCCGTGCTGATCTTGCTGATCCTTCCCTATGCACTGATCTTTTTCTATCTGCTGCCCTTCATTCACCCCGTCTCGACGCTGATGTTGCGTGATCTCGTGCTGCTGCGTGGTTACGACAGGCAATGGGTGTCGCTTGATAATATCGCCCCGGTTGTGGTGCAGTCGGTGATGATGTCGGAGGACGGGCAATATTGCTTTCACGGCGGCGTCGACTGGGCGGAAATGCGCATGCTGGTCGAGGATACGCTGAAAGGTCAGGCGACACGCGGCGGCAGTACCATTCCGATGCAGACGGCGAAGAACCTCTTCCTCTGGAACAGCCGCTCCTTCGTGCGCAAGGCGCTGGAACTTCCGCTCGCGGTGACCACGGATTTCGTCCTGTCGAAACGGCGGTTGATGGAAATCTATCTCAACATTGCTGAATGGGGTCCCGGCATCTACGGCATCGAGGCCGCGGCCCAGCATCATTTCAAGGTGCCGGCCTCGAAGCTGACGCGGCGCCAGGCATCGCTGCTTGCCGTCTCGCTGCCAAACCCGATCGACCGCAATGCCGGCAAGCCCGGACGAGGCCTTCGCCGGCTCGCCGGCGTCATCGAGAGACGCGCGCAAGGTTCAGGCGATTACATCAGGTGCATTTATGATTGACATCAGAACTTGTCGTTAGAGCAGGATTCAGATTTCAGTCCGGGTTCTGCCTGAAATCTGAATCCTGTTCTAAATTATATAGTTAGCGCATGATATCGTCCAAAAACCGCTCACACTTTTCGGCATCATGCTCTAGAAGCGGCAAGTGTCATCTGACATTCTTGGTTCTGCCATATGGGCGAATGCAGTCCAACCAGAGCCCCCGAGTCGCCCATGACCACCACGACGTTTTCGCCCGAGCTTCTCCTTTATTCGGAGAGGCATAATCCGACCCCGCCCGCCCATCTCGGCAGCCGCTATCGCAAGGTCGGCGGCTTTCTGCCGGAAGCCGGCAACACCATCGTCTGCCATCTCGAGAAGGGCTCGCAGACGCAGACGGCGCTGATCGAGGCGCGTGAGAAATATCTGGCGATGCCCGAGGCCCCGCAGTTCCTCTTCACGCCGATATCAAGCATTCACATGACGCTTTTCGAAGGTGTCATCGAGACCAGGCGCCGGCAGGATTCCTGGCCGGGCGACCTCCCACTCGATACGCCGATCGAAGACATGACCGCGCTGATGGCGGCCAGGCTCGAAGGTTTCTCGATGTTCGATCCCTTCAAGGTCGCCATCGTCGACGCTCGCCCGTCGGGCCTGCTCGTCGACGGGGCGACGGAGAACGACCGCAGGGTCATGCGCGCCTGGCGTAATGCGCTGGCTGATCTTCTGGGCTATCGCCAGCCGAGCCATGAGGAATACAAGTTCCACATGACCTTTGGCTATGCGATCGAACGGCTGGAGGATGAAGCCTTGCCGCGCTGGCAGGCGATGCTCGATGAGGTGGCCGACGATATCCGCCGCAAGGCCCCTGTTCTCGAGCTGACCCCGCCGGCATTCTGCGTGTTCGAGGATATGAACCATTTCCACGAATTGCTGATTTTCGATTTCGAAGCCTGAACGGGAGAGGCCCATGGATAAACCGACGCTGTACATTGCCAACAAGAACTACTCTTCCTGGTCGTTCCGGCCCTGGATGGCGCTGACGGGCGCCGGCGTCGATTTCGAGGAAGTCCTGATCCCCTTCGACTATCCCAGTGGCAATCCCAATATCAAGGCGATTTCGCCGACCGGGCGGGTGCCGATCCTGCAGCACGGCGCATTGAAGATCTGGGAATCGCTGGCGATCGTCGAGTATGTCGCCGAGCTTTATCCGGACGCCGGCCTTCTGCCGAGGGATCGTGCCGAGCGGGCGCTCGCCCGTTCGGTTTCGATGGAAATGCTCTCGAGCTTCCGGGCGCTGCGTAGCGCCTGCCCGATGAATATCCGCCGGCCGAAGGGCAAGATCGCGCTGCCGGATGGTGTCGACGCCGATATCAGCCGTATCGAGACGATCTGGCGCGACCTGCTGCAGCAATCCGGCGGACCGTTTCTGTTTGGTGCGTTCAGCGGGGCGGATGCGATGTTTGCGCCTGTCGTCAACCGGTTCGACATCTATGATCTCGTCAGCCGAAACGATATCCTGGCCTATATGGAGACCATGAAGGCGCATCCGGCCTGGCGGAAATGGGAAGAGGCGGCCCGCGCCGAGCCTTGGATCGTGCCGGAAGACGAAGTCTGAGCCTGGAATCATCGGCTTCGCAAAAAATACGCATGGGGACTGGTCAAGGCCACCCCTTGCATGTATAAGCGCGCCAAATTCCGAAATCGCGACATGTCCGTTTCGGCCGCCAGTCTGGCCGTGGGAATGTTTTGCCCGCAAGTGGAGTAAGTGAAATGGCTGTACCGAAGAGAAAAACAAGCCCGTCCAAGCGCGGTATGCGCCGTTCGGCAGACGCACTGAAGGCTCCGACCTACGTCGAAGACAAGAATTCCGGCGAACTGCGCCGCCCGCATCATATCGACCTGAAGACCGGCATGTATCGCGGCCGCCAGGTCCTGACGCCGAAGGAAAGCGCATAATTTCCCGATCCGGCTTGTCCGATCGAAGTTTCAAGGCCGGCGTCATGCCGGCCTTTTGCATTTCGACAATATAATATTTGCAATGACTTGCAGTCAGACAACGGTTTGCGGCAGTATTCTTCTTGCGCGCTACTGTGCCGCGCGTCTTTTCAGACGCGCAAAGGACGCTGTAGCACTTTGAAGCTACGCATCATGCTTTCCGAAAATCGCATCCGATTTTCGGAAAGCATGATGCGCTGGGAGATTGCCGATGATAGCCGCCATGCCCCTGATGATTATCCCGTTTATTCTTTACAATCTGGCGATGCTGGGCCTGATGGGCGATGGCGGCATTCCGGCACTGCAGCATGATATCATCGTGCTGTCGATGATCTCGGGCGCGATCTGGAGCATGGCGCTCGGCGATCTTTTCATCGTCATCGCACTTGTCGTGCTGTTCTTCGAAATCCTCAAAGCGACCAGGACCGGTCCCGGCAATCTCGTCAACCACATGTTGTCGATGCTGGTCTTCATCGCCTTCCTGGTCGAGTTTTTGCTCGTCCGGGATGCTGCGACGCAGGTATTCTTCATTTTGATGACGATCGCTCTGATCGATGTCATCGGCGGTTTTGCCGTGTCGATCCGAAGCGCCGGGCGGGATGTCTCGATCGGACTATAGGTTGTCGAGCTTGTTCTGAAGGGCGCGGAGCTGTTCCTTCAGCTCGTCGATATCCTTGGCCTCGGCCTTGCGGCTTTCCTTGGCAGGCGGCGTCATGAAGGGCGAGAACATCTGCATCGCCTGCTGAAACAGCTCGGTGTTGCGGCGAACATGGTCCTCGACCATCTGCATCGGCAACTGCAGGTTCTTGCCGAGCGGCGTTTCGCCGAAAGCGCGGGTCACCTGCTCGCGCATCTGGGCTTGTTGTTCGGTGAAGGAGCGCATCGAATGTTCGAGAAAGCTCGGCACGACCATCTGCATCTGGTCGCCATAATAGGTGATGAGCTGGCGCAGGAAGGAGATGGGGAGCAGTGTGTTTCCGGTCTTTGATTCCTGTTCGAAGATGATCTGGGTCAGCACCGAATGGGTGATGTCATCTCCGCTTTTTGCATCTTGTACGGTAAATTCTTCGCCCTTCTTCACCATCTCCGCCAGGTCTTCCAGCGTCACGTAAGTGCTGGTGCCCGTGTTGTATAGGCGGCGATTGGCGTATTTCTTGATAACAATCTGACCCTCATGCTTCGCCATATCAGTCTCCTGAACCCCCGTCTGATTTATGGATATTCCTCCAGTTGAGACTGTAAACGCAAAAGAAGGCCGGTGACAATCTCTTTGTGCGATGCGGCAAACCTTTCACAGAGCAGATGAATCGGGCTTTCGCGGGCTGCTGCCGAAAAATGACGGCAGCCGGTCTTCGCGTTTGACTTGTGCTCCAAGCTTTGCCAGTTTCCACTTATGTAAGTGAGACGAAAACGAGGAGCGTCCCCATGAGCAATCCATCCATCGTCATCGCCAGTGCAGGGCGAACAGCAGTCGGCGCTTTCAACGGCGCTTTCGCGACGGTTCTCGCGCATGAGCTCGGGGCGGCCGTCGTCAAGGGCGCGCTCGAGCGCGCCGGCGTCGATCCCGGCGAGGTGGACGAGGTGATCCTCGGCCAGGTGCTCTCCGCCGGCGAGGGCCAGAACCCGGCCCGCCAGGCGGCGATGAAGGCCGGCATTCCGAAGGAGGCGACCGCTTGGGGCGTCAATCAGCTTTGCGGCTCGGGGCTGCGCGCGGTTGCGCTCGGCATGCAGCAGATCGCCACCGGCGACGCCAAGATCATCGTTGCCGGCGGCCAAGAATCCATGTCGATGGCCCCGCATGCCGCGCATCTGCGCGGCGGCGTCAAGATGGGCGACATGAAGATGATCGACACGATGATCAAGGACGGCTTGACCGACGCTTTCCACGGCTACCACATGGGCATCACCGCCGAGAATGTTGCGCGCCAGTGGCAGCTTTCGCGCGACGACCAGGATCAATTCGCCGTCAGCTCGCAGAACAAGGCGGAGGCAGCGCAGAAGGCCGGCCGCTTTGTCGACGAGATCATCCCTTACGTCATCAAGACACGTAAGGGCGACGTTACGGTCGATGCTGACGAATATATCCGTCACGGCGCCACGCTCGAGGCGATGGGGAAATTGCGCCCGGCCTTCGACAAGGACGGCACGGTTACGGCCGCGAACGCGTCCGGCCTCAACGATGGTGCCGCTGTGGCGGTGCTGATGAGTGAAGCGGAGGCAGTCCGGCGCGGCATCCAGCCGCTCGCTCGCATCGTTTCCTGGGCAACGGCAGGTGTTGATCCGCAGATCATGGGCACCGGACCGATCCCGGCTTCGCGCAAGGCGCTCGAGAAGGCCGGCTGGTCGGTGAACGATCTCGATCTCGTTGAAGCCAACGAGGCCTTCGCGGCGCAAGCCTGCGCCGTCACCAAGGATCTCGGGTGGGATCCGTCGATCGTCAACGTCAACGGCGGGGCGATCGCGATCGGCCACCCGATCGGCGCCTCCGGCGCGCGCGTTCTCAACACGCTGCTGTTCGAAATGAAGCGCCGCGGTGCGAAGAAAGGTCTTGCCACGCTTTGCATCGGGGGCGGCATGGGTGTGGCCATGTGCTTTGAAGCGCTTTAAATAGCATACGATCCATGTTTGATTGAAGATCCCGCCACGCGGCGGGGCGAAAAACAAAAGGGGAGCGGAACATGAGCAGAGTGGCTGTGGTCACTGGGGGTACACGCGGCATCGGCGCGGCAATATCCATGGCACTGAAAAACGCCGGATACAGGGTCGCGGCCAGCTATGCGGGCAACGACGAGAAGGCCAAAGCCTTCCATGATGTCACCGGCGTTCCGGTGTTCAAATGGGATGTTTCGGATTACCTCGCCTGCGGCGAGGGAATTGCCAGGATCGAAAGCGAGATCGGGCCTGTCGAAATCCTCGTCAACAATGCCGGCATCACCCGCGACGCGATGTTCCACAAGATGACGCAGCAGCAGTGGCACGAGGTGATCAATACCAACCTCACCGGCCTGTTCAACATGACGCATCAGGTCTGGACCGGCATGCGTGACCGCAACTTCGGCCGTATCGTCAATATATCGTCGATCAACGGGCAGAAGGGCCAGATGGGCCAGGTGAATTATTCGGCGGCCAAGGCGGGCGATCTCGGCTTCACCAAGGCGCTGGCGCAGGAAGGGGCAAACAAGAACATCACCGTCAACGCCATTTGCCCCGGTTACATCGGAACGGAAATGGTGCTTGCCGTGCCGGAGAAGGTGCTGAATGAACGCATTATTCCGCAGATCCCCGTCGGCCGTCTCGGCGAACCGGAAGAGATCGCGCGCTGCGTCACCTTCCTCGTCTCCGACGATGCCGGCTTCATCACCGGTTCGACGCTGACGGCCAATGGTGGGCAATACTTCGCCTAGGCAATTCCATTCCTCGAGTCGGTAATACGGATTATCGGCAGATTCAAAGCGATGACGCGCCGGGAGACGCGCCATCGCTTATTTCATTTGCTGGATCAAGACCGGCGGTCGGTGTTTGGATGTCGCTGTTTCCGAACTCTGGCTGGGACTTTGGCGAGCGAGCGGTCTCCGCTGCTGAGGGCTGATATCGCGGTCGTCAGGAAAGCCGATGCGATGAGAGCGGCGACGAGGGAATTCAGGAAAATCTGGATCATGGAAACGTTCCTTTCCGGTGCGCCGGGCGGCTCTGCCTGTCCGTTGCGCTCGTGAAGGAGATATGGGCCTGCCCGTCGGGCGGCGGTAGATTTGACTTTCGCAACCGAGTGTCAACGACTCGTTGACGGGTGTGAGCGGCAAAGAAAACGGGCGCCGAAGCGCCCGTCGGGAGTCCGATATGCCTTTGCCGATTAGCGGCAACGAGCCTCGTAGCGGCGGCCGTAGCGGTCGCGATAGACGCAGTAGCCGCGGCGTTCGACCGAATGACCGATCAGAGCACCGGTCAGACCGCCTGCAACGGCGCCGACGGCTGCGCCGCCCCAGCTGTTGGTGACGACACCGCCAATGACCGCACCGGTGCCGGCGCCGATCGCCGTACCTTGCTCGGTCGCCGTGCAGGATGCCAGAGCGCCGACGAGCGCACCAATAAGAACAATCTTCTTCATCATGTCGTAACTCCCCAGGTTTGTAGGCCTTTAGACGCGGCCCATGAGTACAAGGATAATGATAATGACGAGAACTAGCCCCAAACCGCCAGAAGGTCCATAGCCCCAGCCACGGCTGTAACCCCAATTCGGCAGGGCTCCGATCAGAAGCAGAATAAGGATAACAAGAAGTATCGTGCCGAGCATAGTGTGTTCCCTTCATTTCATCTGCAATTCGAATGGACGAGAAACACTTATTGGCGATTTTTGTTCCCGGCTAAGCTCTCGAAATGTGACGAAACCTTGTTTGCGGTTTTCTGAGGAGCATGGCCGCTTTCACGAACGGTCGGCAGCATCGGTCGAATTCGACCATTCCGGGAAATCACCCGTATGGTTAAAAACTCCTTTAAATACAATATGTTGCGGTGAACAAAGCGGGAAAATCGTGATGTCGCCGATTCGTCAGCGATTCGTTCCCTCTTTGATCAACGCCTGCACTCGGCACCCGTATCGGCTGCCGCAGTTTAACGCGATCTGAATCCGGCTCCCGAAAGATTAATGCCGGTGCGATGAGGTGGAACGAAGGCCCCTGCCGCCGATCCGCATCTAGCGCCCGGACCTGAAGCTGCTACCAGATGTGGCCGTGAACGAAAGGCGAAAACGACGGAGTCAGCGATTCGTCTCCGATTCGTTCCGGCTTTGGTCGAGAGGTTAATTTCGGGCGGATTTTCGCCTGTTCAAGATCAGGCGGGAATCGGTCACTCACGATAGCGAAAATACGAACAAGAGAGAGTCTCATGATTCAGCATCTAGTGGGAAAAAGTGATTCAAAATCAATACTTAGCCGTGAACAAAAGCTGAATCAGCTGGAGTCACCGATTCGTCGCTGATTCGTTCTCACGCTGTTCCGAATCGGCAATTCGGACGCTCCACGGGACTCGCAAAGGTCGTAATCCCCGAGGCATTTTGAAATCTGCCCTTGCGTTTGCGGCGGCAGCTGTCCATGTGTTCACTGGCTTCCATCGAGGAGCCGAGATTTTCCTGGGGCCACCCGCCTCATTTGCATGGACTCATGACTCTGACTTCGCAGCCGATGATTCTGAGTGGGCGCGGTGTGACCGCGGTGCTCGGGCCGACCAATACCGGCAAGACCCATTATGCCATCGAGCGCATGGTTGCGCATGGGACGGGCGTGATCGGCCTGCCGCTCCGGCTGCTAGCGCGCGAGGTCTATACGCGGGTGGTGGAGAAGGTCGGCGTGCAGAATGTGGCGCTGGTCACCGGCGAGGAAAAGATTTCGCCGCCCAATGCGCGTTTTTCCGTCTGCACCGTCGAAGCGATGCCGCGCGAGACCAAGGCCGCCTTCGTCGCGATCGACGAGGTGCAGCTCGCCGGCGATCTCGAGCGCGGCCATATCTTCACCGACCGCATCCTGCATCTTCGCGGCCGCGAGGAGACGCTGCTGCTCGGTGCGGCGACGATGCGGCCGATCCTGCTGCAGCTCCTGCCCGGCATCAATATCGTCGAGCGGCCGCGGCTTTCGCATCTTTTCTACGCCGGGCAGAAGAAGATCACCCGGCTGCCGCAGCGTTCGGCCATCGTCGCCTTCTCTGCCGACGAGGTCTATGCCATCGCCGAGCTCATCCGCCGGCAGCGCGGCGGCGCCGCGGTCGTGCTTGGCGCGCTTAGCCCGCGCACCCGCAATGCGCAGGTGGCGCTCTATCAGGCGGGCGACGTCGAGTATCTGGTGGCGACCGATGCGATCGGCATGGGCCTCAACCTCGATGTCGATCACGTTGCCTTTGCCCAGGACCGGAAATTCGACGGTTACCAGTTCCGCAATCTCAATCCTGGCGAACTCGGCCAGGTCGCCGGGCGCGCCGGGCGACACGTGCGGGACGGGACCTTCGGCGTCACCGGACAGGTCTCGCCCTTCGACGATGAGCTGGTGCAGCGCATCGAGGGGCACGAGTTCGACAACGTCAAGGTTTTGCAGTGGCGGACGACGGAGATGGACTTCTCCTCAATCGCATCGCTGCGCGCCAGCCTTGAGGTGGGACCGCGCGTACCGGGGCTGACGCGGGCGCTGCCTGCGGTCGACCAGCAGGCGCTGGAACAGCTTTCGCGCTATCCCGAGGTCATCGATCTCGCCGACAGGCCGGCGCGCGTCGAAAAACTCTGGGAGGCTTGCGCGCTTCCCGACTATCGGCGTATCACCCCAGCACAACATGCCGATCTTATCGCGACCCTCTTTTCCGATCTCGTCCGCTATGGCACGGTGAACGAGCAGTTTCTGGCGGAGCAGGTTCATCGCTCCGATCGAACAGATGGGGAAATTGACACGCTTTCGGCGCGAATCGCGCAGATAAGGACCTGGACCTACGTTTCGAATCGGCCCGGTTGGCTTGCCGATCCGACACACTGGCAGGAAAAGACGCGGGAAATCGAAGATCGATTGTCCGACGCGTTACATGAAAGGTTGACGAAACGCTTTGTTGATCGCAGGACATCTGTGCTCATGAAGCGCCTGAGAGAGAATGCGATGCTGGAAGCTGAAATCAGTGTGAATGGCGATGTCTTCGTTGAAGGACATCATGTAGGGCAGTTGAGCGGATTCCGTTTCACGCCGGTGGCGGGAACGGACGGACCGGATGCCAAGGCGGTTCAGGCTGCGTCGCAGAAGGCGCTCGGGCTCGAGTTCGAAGCCCGCGCGGCCCGGATGCATGCCGCCGGCAACAGCGATCTGGTGATCGGTTCGGACGGTTTGATCCGTTGGCTGGGCGACCCGGTGGCGCGGCTTTCGGGCAGCGATCACATCATGCGTCCGCGCGTGATCCTGCTGGCCGACGAACAATTGACGGGCAATGCCCGTGATCACGTCGCCGCCCGCATCGAGCGCTTCGTCAATCATCATATCAGCACGGTGCTGAAGCCGCTCGATGATCTGTCGCGCGCCGAGGACCTGCAGGGCCTCGCCAAGGGGCTTGCCTTCCAGCTCGTCGAGAATCTCGGTGTGCTCTTCCGTCGCGACGTGACCGAGGAGGTGAAGTCGCTGGACCAGGAGGCCCGTGCCTCCATGCGCCGTTACGGCGTGCGTTTCGGCGCCTATCATATCTTCGTTCCGGCACTTCTGAAGCCGGCGCCGGCCGAGCTCATCACGCTGCTCTGGGCGCTGAAGAATGACGGTCTCGACAAGCCGGGTTATGGCGATCTCATTCCGGTGCTTGCCGCCGGCCGCACCTCCGTCGTCACCGATCCGAGCTTCGAGCGGATGTTCTACAAGCTCGCCGGCTTCCGTTTCCTCGGTAAGCGTGCCGTGCGCATCGACATTCTGGAAAGGCTTGCCGATATCATCCGGCCGCTGCTGCAATGGAAGCCCGGTCAAAACAACCGTCCGGAGGGCGCCTATGACGGCCGCCGCTTCACGACGACGACGGCGATGCTGTCGATCCTCGGTGCGACGCTCGAGGACATGGAAGAAATCCTCAAGGGTCTCGGCTATCGCGCCGATGCCGTGAAGGCGGAGGAGGCATCAGTACATCTTGCGACGCAGGATGCGGCCTCAGTGCCTGCTGCCACTGCGGAAACGCCTGCGGAAGAGACAGCCGAAAAGGCTGATCACGACGATGCCGACGGAGCGGCGGAAGAGACTGCTGCCGAAGCGTCTGCAACCGAGACGGCTCCGGCGGTTGCTGACGCGCCCGTAGCCGAAGCGGTCCAGACCCCCGCTCCTGTCGAAGCGATCGAGACATCGGCTCCGGCGGAAGCGTCTGGGGAAGCGGTGTCCGTTCCCGAGGAAGCAGCACCTGCTGCTGGGGAAGCAGTACCTGCAGTTGGGGAAGCCAGCGAGCCGGTGGAACCGAAGCCGGTTCTTCTGTGGCGTCTCGGCGGCCGCAACGACAATCAGCGCCAGGCGCGCGGCGGGCATGGCGATCGCCGTGGCGGCCAGGGCCAGGAGCGCGGTCAGAACCAGGAACGCGGCGACCGCAATCGCCGGCCCGGCGGCGGTGAAGGCGGCGAGGCCAATCGCGGCGGCGACGGCCGTGACAACAATCGCCAGAACCGCGGCAAGGAAGGCGGCGGTCGCGATGGCGGCCGGCCGCAGCAGGCAAGGGGCGACCGCAACAACCAACCACGGGGCGACCAGCCGCGCGGCGACCGGCAGGACCGTGGCGATCGCAAGGATCGCGGTGACCGCAACGATCGTAACGACCGCAACAACAATCGCGGCGGCTCGCAGCCGCTGCGCTTTGAGGCCAAGCCGCCGCGCAAGGAGAAGCCGATCGATCCGGATTCGCCTTTCGCCAAGCTCGCGGCCCTCAAGGAGCAGATGAAGAAGTAGTCATGAGCGGGGAGACACAGCCGACAAGCGGTTCGCGCCAGCGCATCGACAAGTGGCTGTTCTTCGCGCGCATGGCGAAGTCACGCTCGGTGGCGCAGAGCCATATCCAATCAGGCCATGTGCGCATCAACGGCGAGCGCTGCAGCCAGCCGAGCCAGATGGTCAAGCCGGGTGACCGTATCGAGCTGACGCTGGAGCGGCGCGACGTCGTTCTCGTCGTGCGCCTTGCCGGCGAGCGGCGGGGGCCTTACGAGCAGGCGCGCCTGCTTTACGACGACCAATCCCCGCCGCCCGATGAGGCAAAACGTCTCACGCCCTACGAGCAGGCAATCCGGGCGACCGGCACCGGCCGTCCGACCAAAAAGGAAAGACGTGCAATCGACAGGCTGATGTCGGACGAGGATTAGAAAACTCTGTCTGCGGCGGCGGCTTTTGCAGATCGTTTATCCTTGAAATCCGGCGATAAAGCCGATACGTCACTGACAACCTGCCGGAAGCGTGCTTGCCTCCCAAGCCTGCTCACGCTTTTCCTCCGGCACGGGGATAGGCGCGACGTTCCAGGTTGCCCGGCCCCATCCGCATGGAAATCCTGGAGTTCTTCATGACCTATGTCGTGACCGACAATTGCATCAAGTGCAAATACACCGATTGCGTGGAAGTCTGCCCTGTCGACTGCTTCTATGAGGGCGAGAATTTCCTCGTCATCCATCCCGACGAATGCATCGATTGCGGCGTCTGCGAACCGGAATGTCCCGCCGAGGCGATTAAGCCCGATACCGAGCCGGGCCTCGACAAATGGCTGAAGATCAACACCGAATATGCGACGATCTGGCCGAATATTACGGTCAAGAAGGAGCCGTTGCCTGAGGCCAAGGAAATGGATGGCGAGGCCGGAAAATTCGAGAAATATTTTTCCGAGAAGCCTGGTTCCGGCGATTGAAACAGTGTCCACATTCGGTCGCCGGATTCGGGCGACCGCGGGCCGAAACGTTGTAAAAGCTGCGTGAGGCATATGGGTGACATGTGTTGCCCGCATGACTCAAGCGAAGCAAATTATTGATTTCCTCATATTTTTATGATAGGTTTCGGTTACTGTTCCATTTGTGGCATGACGCATGCCCAAAACCATCACGAAAGCAAAACCAATCCGTACGCGGTTTCCGTGACATATCAACGCTTTGAGCGCCGGGTCCCAAGATCGCGCGCAAGAAGTCTTTGCTTTTGCCCGATGGGACCAGAGTGAAGTCACCCGACGGATACTACCGTCTCACCCGGGCCTGACTGACCCGGCTCCGGCCGCCGCCGGAAGCGTAACAGGGAGTTTTTGAATAGAATGACGACTCAGCAGAAAAAGCCTTCTACAGCACGTCACGGCTTCAAGACCGGTGAATCGATCGTCTACCCCGCTCATGGCGTCGGTACCATCACCGCTATCGAAGAGCAAGAAGTTGCCGGCATGAAGCTCGAACTTTTCGTTATCGATTTCGAGAAGGACAAGATGCGTCTGAAGGTTCCGGTTGCGAAGGCCATGAGCATCGGTATGCGCAAGCTTTCGGAAACGGATTTCGTCGAGCGTGCATTGAAGGTCGTGCAGGGCAAGGCGCGCGTCAAGCGCACCATGTGGTCCCGCCGCGCCCAGGAATATGATGCCAAGATCAATTCCGGCGACCTGATTTCCATCGCTGAAGTTGTGCGCGATCTCTATCGTGCCGAGAACCAGCCCGAACAGTCCTATTCCGAGCGCCAGCTCTATGAGGCTGCGCTCGACCGCATGGCGCGCGAAATCGCCGCTGTCAACAAGATGTCGGAAACCGAAGCCGTCCGTCTCGTCGAGACCAATCTCAACAAGGGTCCGAAGCGCGGCAAGACGATTGAAGAAGACGATTCGCAGGACGAAGCCGCATAAAGCGACCCCGTTTTTCTGTCAAAAAACCCGGCCTTCGTGCCGGGTTTTTTTATTGGAACTTTTTCCCGACTGCCGCGTTTATCACACGTAATTGCGGACTGCTCGTCAGGCAATGGCCTCAACGAGCGAACTGCTATTCCGTCAATGTTCGATGAGGAGCGGATCATGCCTTTTCTATATTGCCCATCCGGCAAAGTGAAGAAACAGGTCCAGCCCAGCCGTCTTACCGGCACATGATGAGAAATAGGGCCTCCCCCTGAAAAGTCCAGGGGCGAGGCTTTTATGCATTCAGAACCCATTCAATCCGGACAGCGATGTTCCGGAACATGAGTTTTATTGTTCATTTCAGGGCGAGAGGCCTGCTTTGGGAGATCGAAATGAAGAACATGTCTGCAGATCGGCGCATGATCAAAATCGCGATGGCCGCCCCCTATCTTGCCCGTCAGGAAGAGCATGATCTTGCCACCCGCTGGAAGGATCACGACGACCGCGGCGCGCGCAACCAGATCGCCATGGCCCATATGCGCCTCGTCATATCCATGGCCGGCAAGTTCCGCAATTTCGGCCTGCCGATGAGCGATCTCGTGCAGGAGGGCTATGTCGGCCTGCTGGAGGCCGCCGCACGCTTCGAGCCGGAACGCGACGTGCGCTTTTCGACCTATGCAAGCTGGTGGATCCGGGCTTCGATCCAGGATTATATCCTGCGCAACTGGTCGATCGTGCGTGGTGGCACGAGTTCAGCGCAAAAGGCGCTGTTCTTCAATCTGCGTCGTCTGCGCGCCAAGCTCGCCAAGGGTGACACACAGCTGACGCTGCAATCCATTCACCAGGAAATCGCCGCGGCCCTCGGCGTGAGCCTCGCCGATGTGCAGACGATGGATGCCAGGCTTTCCGGTAACGACGCTTCGCTGCAGGCGCCTTCGGTCTCCGGCGATGCCGAGAGCGCGGAGAAGATGGACTTCCTCGTCAGCGACGATCCCCTGCCGGACGAGCAGGTTTCCAACATGATCGACGGGGAGCGTCGCCGCGTCTGGCTCGCTTCGGCGCTGAAACATCTCAACGAACGCGAGA
Source organism: Rhizobium sp. P1_B8 (assembly GCF_056406515.1). Taxonomy (NCBI): domain Bacteria; kingdom Pseudomonadati; phylum Pseudomonadota; class Alphaproteobacteria; order Hyphomicrobiales; family Rhizobiaceae; genus Rhizobium; species Rhizobium sp. P1_B8. The sequence continues at coordinate 53,612 of NZ_JBFTZZ010000023.1, forward strand.
TGAAGATCATCAGCGCCCGGCGTCTGGCGGAAGACGGTGCCACGCTCGAAGAACTCGGTGCCGATCTCGGCATTTCCAAGGAACGTGTGCGTCAGATCGAAAGCCGGGCGATGGAAAAACTCCGCAGCGCCCTCGTCAGCGCCGATCCGCATATGGCGGCCTACGCTTGAACCGAAAGCGCGTCGCGATCTTTCAGATTCGCCGGTCGTGCTTTAGGTGTTTTTTTACGCATGTCGTTATCGCAAAACCGCTGCCCACTTTTGCGCGACATGCTTGTCCCCTCCAGCAGCACAGACTGGCCCGGCGTAAGCCGGGCCTTTTTTATTCGGCAATGATCTTGACGCGATCGCCCGTTGAAACGGCCGCACCCGTGGGCAGGGCGTTGATGAGCTTGAAGAGATCGAGCTTGCGGTCGGTGCCCATCATGCGGGCGGCGAGCGTCGAGATGTTCTCACCCGGCCGGACGGTGACGACGCGGATGCGCAGCGGCTTCAGCGATGCCGCCTCTGCCGGCGTCATGCGCCGGAAACTGGCGCGTAGCACATTGGCCGTTGGCTCAAGGGCGTCGCTGCCTTTCGGTACGGCCGTCAGGAAACGGAAGATCTGCGAATTGTTGCGGATCACGGTGACATCGAAATCCCAGCGGTCGGCGCTGGCGCGCGCGGTGGCTGCTTCCATGCCGTTGATGGTGATCGGCTGGATGGTTGACGGGTCGAGGCCGGTTACCCAGCCGCTGGAGATATAGTTGGTGAGGCTCTGGTTCTGATTGTCGGCGACGCCGTCGAAACGGACGGCGATGTCGTTCGGACCGGTGGCCATCACCGCCTCGACCTTGTTGTCGATGTGGAAATCCGGCGGCACGTCGAAGCGGATGCCGAGGCCGCCATGCAGGAAGGTCTGGCCGCGCACATAGCCTTCTTCCGGGCTGTCGCCGTAGAGCAGTCCGTCTATGCCGTCGAGATAATAATCGCGGCCCTTGTCGCCGACAGAGCCTTCCTGGCCGAAGGCGCGGGCGTGGGTGCGGGCAAGCTCTATGCGCTGCGCCGAATTCGGATGGCTCGACAGGAAGTCGAGGCTCTGGTCGGCTTCGGGATCAACCGACATGAAGCGGCTGTAAGCGGCCATGGAATCGAGGAAACGGGCAGCGGCATAGGGGTCGTAGCCGGCTTCGCCGAGCATGCGCACACCGATGACATCGGCCTGCAGCTCCTGCTGGCGGGAGAAGGCGGCGAGCCGCAGCTTGCCGCGGGCAAGCGCCTGCTTGCCGGCGATGTCGCTGGAAAGGACTTCGGCGACGACGCGGCTGGCGATGACCTCAGCCTCTTCGCGCTTCTGCCGCTCGATGCCGTGGTTTGCCGTCACATGGCCCATTTCGTGCGACAGCACGGCGGCAACTTCCGAAGCGTCGTTGGCAAGGGCGAGCAGGCCGCGGGTGACGTAGAGATAACCGCCCGGCAGCGCAAAGGCGTTGATCGCCGGCGAATTCAGGATGGTGATGCGGTAGGACTGGCTCGGATTTTCCGACACCGCCGTCAGCGCGCCGGCGATGCGGGCGACGAGGCGCTCGGTTTTGGCGTCCTTGTATTCGCCGCCATAGCTTGCCACGATGCGCGGATGCTCACGAGCGCCCATCGCCGCGCGCGGGTCGTTCTTCTGCACCTCGTCGACGATCTGTGGATTGGAAGAAGGTGAGACACTCGGCTGATAGGATTGGTCGATCAGCGTTTGGCAGCCATTCAGCGCCATTGCGACGGCCGAAAGCAGCATCAGGCGACGCGCGAAGCGCCGCGGCGCGGAGATGGCATCACTGGAAAGCGCGGGCGATTTCCACGTCGTCAAGCTGTCCAGTCTGTTTCTCCGCATCATGTCGCTGTTTTGCCGGTTTGCCTGAGATTCGGACCGACCATGGCAAAGGGAATTCAACAGGTGCGCACCCCTGATCTCGCGCTGCACAATCGGCCGATACAAGTCTTTGCTGTAGCTGATTTACGCATCGGTTGCATAGCGAGACTCTGCTTAAATGTGGCGCCGTTGCATTTTGGCAAGCCTCAGGCATTAAGGCCTCCCTTCGCTCGGATGAAATTATGGCGAAAGTTCCGTCACAAAGCGGAGATTCGTCGACAGCGCGGAAAAAGAACGGGCCGATTGAATTAACCAGCCCGATAGCGACAGCCATGCGTGAAAATTGCAACCAGAAATATGTTCTTGGTGAGGAGACGCCTCTTGGTAAGGCATTTCCGCGGGGCGATTCGACTATTCGGCAGCTTCCGCTGTCGCCGGTTGCGGCCTCGTCGTTTCGCCGGCGCGGGGCAATTGCACCGGCTTCAGCATGATGGCGGCCGCAAGGCCGATCAGCGCAATGGCGCAGGAAGTCATGAAGAGCGGTGAGAAGGCGGCGGCATAGGTATCGGCAACGGCCTGGCGGCTCGCTTCGGGAAGGGCGGCCATCATTTTCGGCGTCAGCTGCTCGATATCGGCGACGCCGGGAATGGAGACGCCGACCTTGCCGAGCTCAGAGGCGATGATGGCGCCGTAGATGGAAATAGCGATCGAGGCGCCGCCCATGCGCGACAGCGTCACCGAGCCGGTGGCGGCGCCGACGTCGCGGGCCGGTGCTGCATTCTGTACGCCGATGACGGGAACCTGCTGGGCAAGGCCGATGCCGATGCCGTGCAGCATCATGATCGCGCCGATGAAGACGATCGGCGTTCCGGCGTGGATCTGCGACATCAACGCAAAGGCAGTGGCGCTGCAGGTGAGGCTTGCGATGGCGAAGGGCTTGTAGCGCCCCGTCTTCGAGATGATCCGGCCTGCTGTCAGCGATCCGCAGACGAGGCCGCCGGTCAGGAGGATGAAGAGCAGGCCGGCGGCCGACGGCGAAAGGCCGGTCGTGGTCTGCAGGAAGAGGGCGAGATAATTGACCATGCCGATGGCGATGGCGCCGCCCATGATCGAGATGACCAGGAGCAGGCTGAAGGTGGAATTGCGAAACAGCTGCAGGGGAACGATCGGCTCCGGCGCGCGGCGCTCTGTGAATACCCAGGTGACGGCGCAGATGACGCCGAAGGCGACGATGCCGATGCTCTGCGGCGAGATCAATGCGCCGAACAGCTCGCTGCTGTCGGTGGCAAGCACGATGCTTGTCGTCGTCATGGCAAGCAGGAGCGCACCGGCATAATCGATCTTGGGGCGGCGATGCGGTTTGCGATACGGCAGCATGAAGGCAAGGCCGGTGAGCACGATGAAGCCGATCGGCACGTTGACGAGGAAGATCGAGCGCCAGCCGAAGAGATCGCTCATCGTGCCGCCAAGCACAGGGCCGATCGCGCCCGATGCCATCAGCACGAGGCTGGAATAGCTCTGGTAGCGAGCCCGCTCGCGCGGTTCGAACAGATCGGCGTTGACGGCGAAGATCGACACCATGATGCCGCCGCCGCCAAGGCCCTGCAGCACGCGGGCGGCGATCAGCGTATTCATCGAGACCGCAAGGCCGCAGACCGCCGAGCCGACGGTGAAGATCATGATCGCCGTCATCATCACATATTTGCGGCCGAACAAGTCGCCGAGCTTGCCGTAGAGCGGCATGACGGCGCTCAGCGACAGGAGATAGGCGGAGCCGATCCAGCCGAAACGCTCGAGATGGCCGAATTCACCGACGATCGTCGGCAGAGCCGTGGAGACGATCTGATTATCAAGCGTCGCCATGAACATGGCGGTCATCAGGAAAAGGAAGAGGATAAGCCGGCGACGAGGATCCGTCACGAGCGGCGCAGGCGCGAGTTGCATGTCCATGGGAGGCATCGTTCCGGGTTGATATGCTTTTATGTGCTAACGGCATATAGTTGTCAATGGCACATTAATGACATCGGCATATTCAATTTTCGAATCGGCTCTGTTATGGTCCTGTGATGAGCGACGTCCTGACCAAGACCCTTTCTGCGGAGCCGGCCGAGCCGGATCGTGAAAACGTGCCGCGTATCGGCCGGAGCATGGCACGCATGCGGCTGATGACCGGGCGTCGGCTGATCGGCCGGCTGGCGATCCAGAGTGCTGCACCAGGCCTTGAGCTTTCGCATCTCGACGTGCTCGATGCCGTACGGAGGGCGCAGCCTGCCGGCGAGGTCACGGTCGGCATGATCGCGGAGATGCTGCGCATCGATCCGTCACGGGCAAGCCGGGTGGTCGCCGACATGGTCGGGCGCAACGTGTTGCGCCGCGAGGCCTCGCAGGCCGATGCGCGGCGGATCGTCGTCGTCATGACCGAGGTCGGCCAGGACCTGCTTGCCGAGATCGTCGCGCAGAAGCTTGCAATCATTTCCGAGATCGTTTCCGACTGGCCGCAGGAAGATGTCGAGCGCTTCGCAGCGCTTTTCGAGCGCTTCATCGGCGGCTACGAGGCGGTCTTCCTGTCGCGCGACAAGGATACGCCGGGCTAGGCGGCAGTTTAAAGTGATCGAGCGTCCCGTTGGTGTTGGACGCACGGCGCTTTCAGGCAAGCGGCGCCCCTTCCCCTCGACCCCCCGTTTGCGCTAAGGGCAATGCCCATGAGCCAATCCACCTTCACCATTCTCCTTGGCGGCGAACTCAGCCTGACGGAGCGCCTGCGCCATGCCATCGCCGACAGCCGCTTCATTGCGGCCGATGGCGGCATGCGGCATGCGGCAGCACTCGGCATCGAGCCGGAGCTCTGGGTCGGTGATTTCGATTCGACACCGGCCGATCTCGCGGATGCATTTCCGAATGTGCCGAAACAGCCTTATCCGGCAGCGAAGGCGGCGACGGACGGCGAAATCGCCGTGGCGGAAGCAATCGCGCGGGGCGCGCGGCGGCTCATCCTCGCCGGCGCGCTCGGCGGCGAACGCTCCGATCATGCGCTTCAGCATCTGCTGTCGGCCGTCAGCCTGGCAGAAGAGGGTTTTGACCTGCTGCTGACCTCGGGCAAGGAGGAGGCAGTGCCGCTGGTTGCCGGTACGATCGAACTGGACCTTCCCAAGGGCAGCCTGTTTTCCGTGCCCGGATTCAGCGAGCTGAGAGGGCTTTCCATCGAGAATGCGCGTTATCCGCTGGCGGATTTCCATCTGCCTTTCGGCTCGTCGCGCACCATTTCCAATGTTGCGGAAGGCACCGTTCGCTTTTCGCTCCGCAGCGGCCGGGCAATCGTGCTCGCCCGGCCCTATGATCTTTCCGGAGTCTGATTTTTGGCCCCTCCCATTCTAAAACTCGACGATATCTTCCTGAGCTTCGGCGGCGCACCGCTGCTAGCGGGTGCTAGCCTGCAGATCGAGGCCGGTGACAAAATCTGTCTCGTCGGGCGTAACGGCTCGGGAAAATCGACACTGCTGAAGATTGCCGCCGGCCTGGTCGAGGCACAGTCCGGCGAGGTCTTCCGCCATCCGTCCTCGACGGTGCGCTATCTCGAACAGGCGCCGGACTTTGCCGGCTTCAACACGGTGCAGGCCTATGCCGAGGCCGGCCTCGGGCCGGGCGATGACCCCTATCGTGTCACCTATCTGCTGTCGCATCTCGGGCTGACCGGCGAAGAAGACCCCAGAATGCTGTCCGGTGGCGAATCGCGGCGCGCTGCCCTTGCCCGGGTTATGGCACCGGAGCCGGACATTCTTTTGCTCGACGAACCGACCAACCATCTCGACCTGCCGACGATCGAATGGCTGGAAGGCGAGCTGCAAAAGACGCGCAGCGCTTTGGTGCTGATCTCGCACGACCGGCGTTTCCTCGAAAAGGTCTCGACGGCAACCGTTTGGCTCGACCGCGGCACCTCGCGCCGGCTCGACCGCGGCTTTGCGCATTTCGAAGCCTGGCGCGACCAGGTGCTGGAGGCCGAGGAACTGGAGCAGCACAAGCTCGGCAAGTCGATCGAGCGCGAGGAGCACTGGCTGCGCTATGGCGTCACGGCGCGGCGCAAGCGCAATATGCGCCGTCTCGGCGAGCTGCAGACGATGCGCTCGAACTATCGCGGCCACAAGGGGCCGCAGGGCACGGTGCAGGCGACGGTTTCGGACGCGCAGGAATCCGGCAAGCTGGTCATCGAGGCCGACAAGATCACCAAGAGCTTCGGCGAGCGGGCAATCGTCACGCCGTTTTCGATCCGCGTGCATCGCGGCGACTGCATTGGTCTCGTGGGACCGAACGGCGCCGGCAAGACGACGCTGCTGAAGATGCTGACCGGGCAGCTTGCGCCTGATAGCGGCACGGTGAAGCTCGGCACCAATCTGGAGATCGCGACGCTCGACCAGAAGCGCGAGGATCTCGACCCCGAGGATACGCTTGCCAACTATCTGACCGACGGGCGCGGCGAAAACCTGCTCGTCAACGGCGAGCAGCGCCATGTCACCGGCTATATGAAGGAATTTCTGTTCCAGCCGGAACAGGCGCGTACGCCGATCAGAAACCTCTCCGGCGGCGAACGCGCCCGGCTGATGCTGGCGCGCATCCTTTCGCGCCCGACGAATCTCTTGATCCTCGACGAGCCGACCAACGATCTCGATATCGAAACACTCGATCTCCTGCAGGAGATTGTCGCAGGCTTTCCCGGCACCGTCATTCTCGTCAGCCACGACCGCGATTTCCTCGACCGCACCGTGACCTCGACGATCGCACCCGCCCTGCCGGATGCGCCTGATGGCCGCTGGATCGAATATGCCGGCGGCTACTCGGACATGCTTGTGCAACGCAAGGGCGCGCTCGAGGAGCGCAGAAAAGCCGAGAAGGCGGCGGAGAAGCCGAAGACGCAGGAGGCACCAGCGCCAGGCAGCTCGAAGGTCAAACTCTCCTTCAAGCAGAAATTCGCACTGGAAAACCTGCCGAAGGAAATGGCGAAGGCCGAAGCCGAAATCGCCAAGCGCGAACAGGTGATGGCAGATCCCAATCTTTTCACGCGCGATCCTGCCGCCTTCAACCGACTTGCCAGCGAGATGGAAAAACTGCGCGCCGGCCTGACAAAGATGGAAGAGGAGTGGCTGGAGCTCGAAATGCTGCGGGAAGAGCTGGAAGGCTGAGATTTTCTCGAGGCTGAAGGCTCACTTTTCCTTGATTCGTCAGTGTGTCGTCCTGCGGCATAAGGTGCCGTCCGGCAGCCGGGGATATTGCCGATCGCAATGGCGACAAGGAAAAGTCAGATGTCTCGCAAGCCCTATTCCGGAATTTTCACGGCGTTTGTCGCCGGTAGCCTCGTGACCCTTGCCCTGTCGCAAGCCGCGCAGGCGCAGGATGCCCAGCGCATTCGTGTTCGCGGCGCCATCGAAAGCTTCAGCGGCGATACGCTCGTCGTCAAGACGCGCGAGGGCAGCGATGCGACGATCGCGCTGAAATCCGGCTGGAAGGTCGGCGGCATCAAGAAAGCCTCGGTCGAGGATATCAAGCCCGGCGATTTCGTCGGCGTCGCTTCACTTCCGAAGGGCACGGGCCCGGACGGGGCGATCGAGGTGCTGATCTTTCCGGCGTCGATGAAGGGAACCGGCGAGGGCAACCGTCCCTGGGATGCGCAGCCGAACAGCCAGATGACCAATGCGACCGTCAGCAACGCCGTCAAATCCGTGGACGGCCACACGATCACGCTGACTTATCAGGGCAAGGAAAAGACGATCGCGATTGCCGATGGCACGCCGATCGTGACGTTGGCGCCTGCGACCAAGGATGATCTGAAGCCCGGCGCCGGCGTCGTCGTCACCGGCGAAAAGGCGGCGGACGGCAGCATCTCGGCCAGCCAGATCGCCGTCGGCCTCAACGGCATCACGCCGCCGATGTGACCAGCGGCTCAAATCCTTACCTTATGCAGGCCGTCATCCCAAAACAGCTCCACACTTTTGGGCGGCATGTATTAAAGCGCCGGCGCGGGCACGGCGGCAGCGCCCGCACTGGCGCTGGCGCCGGTCTGGGCGACAGGCGGCTCCTCGGAAATTGACGGCAGCGCCTGCAGATGCAGCACGCGCGGCTTCAGCGCCTCGAGATAGGCCTCGGAGCGGCCGATATAGATCATGCCGCTTTCGGGCATGGAGACGAGCAGGTTCGCCATTGTTTCCTGCAGTTCCGGCTCCATGCCTTCCAGCACTTCGTCGAAGATGATCCAGCGCGGGCGCACGAGCAGGAGGCGGGCAAATCCGATCGCTTTCTGCTGGTCGCCGTCGAGCAGCTTGTCCCAGCGGGCGCGGGTATCGAGCCTTGCGATCAGCGAATGCAGGCCAACCTTGTCGAGGGCCGCCTCGACGGCGGCTTTCTCGTAGGCTTCGGGACGTTCGGGAAAGGCCAGCGCCTCGCGCAGCGTGCCGCCGGGAACATAGGCAACCTGCGGAACGAAGAGCATGTCGTCGATTGGCGGCAGGCCCATCGTGCCACTACCGCACGGCCAGAGGCCGGCCATCGCCTGGAACAGCAGCTTGCGGTTGACGCTGTGATCGCCGTTGATCATGATCCTTTCGCCGGCCTTGATCACGACATTGGTTTCACGCAGTCGGAAACCGCCGCATTCCTCGATATCTTCGCCGACTTTGGCGACGATCACCACATCCTTCAGCGTCAGTGTGTCGGGCGCGGCGTTTTCATAGGCGATACTGTCCTTCAGGTCGAAGTCCTCGTCCATGTCGAGCAGCGCCTGGCGGAAATCGGTGACGCGCATCAGCGTGGCGCGCCACTCGGCGATCGGGCCGAAATTGGAGACATACCAGCGCAGCGCCGTGTTGACCTGGTTGAAGGCGCCGACCGACATCATCAGCTGGCCGAGGGTGAGGCCGCCGGAGAAATAAGCTGGGGCGGCAACGATGATCGGGATGACGATTACCAGCCAGCCGTAGCCGGCCGAAACCCAGGTGAGATTGGTATTGGCCATGGCGAGCCGCTTGACGACTGTCAGTACCGAGCTGATGTCGGTGTTGATACGTCGGCGCTCGTTCTCCTCGCCGCGGGCAACGGTGATCGCCGGCATGTTCTCATTGGCATGCATCAGCGTGAAGCGAAGCTCGGCTTCTTTCGAAAAACGGTCGGCATTGAGCTTGACCAGCTTGCGGCCGACGACCTGGCTCAGCACCGAGGCGGAAGCGGCATAGAAAATCGCCGCCCAGACCATGTAGCCCGGAATGGAGAAGCTGTGGCCGCTGATGCGGAAGATGAAGCCGCTCGAAAGCTCCCAGAGCACGCCGATGAAGCTCACCAGGAGGATGGTCGACTGCAGCAGGCCGAGAACGAGCCCTGTCGTGCTTTCGGCAAGGTTGCGGGAATCCTCGTGCAGGCGCTGGTCCGGATTGACGCCGATCAGGCCGCTGGAGGCAAGCCGCAGTGCCCGCTTGCGCTTCAGCCACTGGTCGACGAGATCGCGTGACAGGCCTTCACGCATATAGAGCGCCGTCATCTGGTTCAGCCAGGCCTGCAGCACGTTGAGCAGCAGCAGCGTGCCGGCGATCATCGCGAAGATTTCGAGTTGGTGGAAGAATTCGCCGAGGTCGCGGCGCTCCAGCGAGTCATAGAAGGGCGCATTCCACTCGTTCAATATGACCTGGCCGTAGGACGTCGCCAGGATAACGAGGATCAGCACGGTCGCCAGAAACAGCACCCTGCCACGCACTTCCGAATTCCAGAATGCTGAGAACATGACGCCGAGGCGATATGTCAGGCTGAAATCATACCCTACCCTATCCTGCCTTCGGATGCCCGGCCTCCCCTCGATCTTATCTGCCATTACGCTTTTCCAAATCGCCCATGCCCCTATAAATAACATGGTGGCGTTACGGGTCTATCAACAGATTCTATCATTCATTAAACTGTGATGATGCGGCAGAGGTCACTTGACTGCAGTCGACAGTTGATTCGCGACCCGACTGGGTCTAATTAAAGCGCTCCGTGGTGATTTGGCCGGCCGGCTTGCAGCCACGTTAAAAAAGTCGCTAAAGGGCCGCGTGCGGACCGGTAGCGATTTTTTTCGCCGCCGGTTTTTGTTTTTGATCGAGTGACCGCAATGCCCATCAAGATCCCCGATACGCTGCCCGCCTTCGAAACCCTGGTTCAGGAAGGTGTGCGGGTGATGACCGAGACGTTGGCGATCCGTCAGGATATCCGACCGTTGCAGATCGGGCTGCTCAACCTCATGCCGAACAAGATCAAGACCGAATTGCAGATGGCGCGTCTCGTCGGCGCCTCGCCGCTGCAGGTGGAACTGTCGCTCATCCGTATCGGCGGCCACAAGGCGAAGAATACGTCAGAAGATCATTTGCTTGCCTTCTACCAGACCTGGGAGGAGGTAAAACATCGCAAGTTCGACGGCTTCATCATCACCGGGGCGCCGATCGAGCTTTTGCCCTATGAGGACGTCACCTATTGGGCGGAGATGCAGCAGATTCTCGACTGGACGGAAACGAATGTCCATTCGACGATGAACGTCTGCTGGGGCGCGATGGCGGCGATCTATCATTTCCACGGCGTTCCGAAATACGAGCTCAAAGAGAAGGCCTTCGGGGTTTACCGCCACCGCAACCTGAAGCCTTCGTCGATCTATCTCAACGGCTTTTCCGACAATTTCGAGGTGCCGGTGTCGCGCTGGACCGAAGTGCGCCGCGCCGATATCGAGAAATCCGAAAGGCTGGAGATCCTGATGGAATCAGCCGAGATGGGCGTGTGTCTCGTGCACGAGAAGAAGGGCCGGCGGCTCTACATGTTCAACCATGTCGAATATGATTCCACTTCGCTTTCCGACGAGTATTTTCGCGACGTCGATGCCGGCGTGCCGATCAAGATGCCGCACAATTACTTCCCGCATAATGATCCGGCGCTTGCGCCGCAGAACCGCTGGCGCAGCCATGCGCATCTCCTGTTCGGCAACTGGATCAACGAAATCTACCAGACGACGCCTTTTGATGTGGAAGAGATCGGCACGGACCTCTGACCGTTGCCGATCGCCCCTCGAGCCGGTGCCGCCGCCTCATCGCTGCGGCATTTTCTTTCCGATCCGCCGGTTGCGGATTGAAGCAAATGCGGGCAGGTTCCTGTCCCGAAACCTACCACACCGCGCGTCTTCATCGGACGTGCAATGCACAGTTTGAATCGCTTCAAATTCCTCAAATCGATTCCGAATTGAGAATTTGCAGCAGAGATAGAATGGACGGTCGATCATGTCGGATAAGTTGGAGCGGGACGTTTTCGGGCAGACGAAGGCGGGCGAGACCGTCTATCGCGTCGTGATCAAGGGCGGTGGGCTGACGGCCAAGATCATAAGCTGGGGCGCAGTCATCCAGGATCTGCGCCTCGAGGGACATGACGCGCCGCTGCAGCTCGGCTTCGACGATTTCGACAGCTACCCCCTCTATTCATCCTATTTCGGCGCGACACCCGGCCGCTGCGCCAACCGCGTCGGCGGCGGCAGGTTTACGCTTGACGACAAGGACTATCAGCTCGAACTGAATGAAAACGGCGTGACGCATCTGCATGGCGGCAGCGACAATATCGCCAAACGCAACTGGACGATCGTCGAGCATGACGTCGACCGCGTGGTGCTGAAGATCGTCGATCCCGATGGCCGCGCCGGCTATCCCGGCAATTGCACCATCCAGGCGACTTTCTGGGTGCATGGCAACGGTGAACTGTCGATCACCTACGAATCGACCAGCGACCAGCCGACGCTCGCCAATGTCTGCCAGCACGCCTATTTCAATCTCGACGGTCGCGACGATGCGCTTGGCCACGATATCATGATTGCCGCCGATCATTATCTGCCGACCGATGAGAAGCAGGTGCCAACCGGCGAGATCCGTTCCGTCGAGGGCACCGAATTCGATTTCCGCGAGATGGCGCCGATGAAGCGTTTCGTCGACAGCGAACAGGTGTTCTACGACCATAATTTCTGCCTGTCCGCCGAGCGCACCGCCAAGCGGAGTGTCGCGCTCGCCCGCAGCCTTTATTCCGGTGTGTCGCTGGAAGTGCGCAGCACCGAGCCAGGCGTACAGTTCTATGCCGGCTTCAAGCTCGATACCGGGGCTCCCGGCATCGGCGGGCGCAAATACGGTCCATTCGCCGGCTTCTGCCTGGAGACGCAGGTCTGGCCGGATGCCATCAATCACCAAGGTTTTCCGAATGCGGTTCTGCGCCCCGGCGAAGTGCTGCGCCAGGAGACGGATTATATCTTCACCAAGAACTGAGCGTCCTCCAGCGCCGCGCGTTTCTAACGCGGGGCGCTGTCGACGCACGGTTGTCAGATTTGGTCGCTATGAAACCCTCGCCGGCCCGCCGGCGAGGGTTTTTTCTTTCGGCATTCGATTCTGTCTTGCCGATTGGTCCTATATAGGTTCTATTGTGCGTCCATGGATAGAACCAGTCTGATAGCGGAATTGAATAGCCGCGGCCTGCGTGACGAGGCATTGACCGGGCCGCTCTACAAGCGGCTGGCGCAGACGCTGACCGGCCTCATTCAGGAAGGCCTGCTGAAGCCCGGCACCGCACTCCCGGGCGAGCGCGACCTTGCCGAAGCTCTGAAGCTCGGCCGAGTGACCGTGCGCACCGCCTATCGTGATCTGATGGCGTCCGGCGCATTGGAATCGCGCCACGGAAGCGGTACTTTCGTGTCGAGCAGAGTGGAGCGCATGGAACAGTCGCTCTGGCGGCTGTCCTCCTTCTCCGCCGACATGCGTTCACGCGGGCGTCTGCCGGCCGCACGGATATTGTCGCGGGCGGTCAATACGCCGTCGCCGGAGGAATCCTTCCTGCTCGGCCTCGGCGGCGACGAGCCGGTGCTGAGACTCGACCGCTTGCGCCTTGCCGACGGCCTGCCGCTGGCGATTGAACGCGCCGTGGTGCCGATCAAGTTCCTCGGGCACGATGCCGGCGGCGAGGGATCGCTCTACGATGCGCTGACGGCCAGCGGCCACAGGCCCGTGCGCGCGCTGCAGCGGCTGACGGCGGTCACGCTCGACCCGTCCTCCGCCGCAATCCTGAACGTCAAATCGGGCGCGCCGGCGCTCCTGATCGAACGCGTCTCGCGCCTGGAAGACCAGCGCGTCGTCGAATACACCCGCTCGCATTATCGCGGCGATGCCTATGATTTCGTAGCCGAATTGAGAATCGGAGATGACCTATGAATGACAACCAGTCACTGATGCTGCAAGAAGCCGGCCAATCGCCAGAGGTGGTGGCTACGCTTCTCGAAAAGGAAAAACCGGTCTTTGCCGAGATTGCCCGGCTGTTTTCGTCCGCCCGCCCGAGCGTGGTGACGACGGCGGCGCGCGGCTCCTCGGACCACGCCGCCACCTTTTTCAAATATCTTTTCGAGATTACCTGCGGCGTTCCGGTCGCCTCGGTCGGTCCGTCGATCGCTTCCGTCTACGGTGCGGCGCTGCATCTGAAGGGCGGCGTCCATTTCACCGTCTCGCAGTCGGGTGCCAGTCCCGATATCGTCGCGTTGCAGGATGCGGCGAAGAAGGGCGGAGCGACGACGATCGCCGTCGTCAACGTCACCGACAGCCCGCTTGCGAAACAGGCCGATATCGTTCTCGGCCTCAATGCCGGCGCGGAAAAGAGCGTCGCGGCGACGAAATCCTTCATAGCCTCGGTCGCCGCCCTTGCCGGTGTGACGGCTGCGATCGGCGGCGCGTCCGACCTGCAGGCCGCGCTCGACAAGCTGCCGCAGGCGCTGTCGGCGACCGCCGGGATCGACACGGCGGCAGCCGAGGAGGTGCTCTTCAACGCGACCTCGCTCTATACCGCCGGCCGCGGCCCGGCCTTTGCGATCGCACTCGAAGCGGCGCTGAAGGCCAAGGAAACCTCCGGCCTGCATGCCGAGGCCTTCTCGCTGGCGGAACTGATGCACGGCCCCATGCGCCTGGTGCAGCCGGGCTTCCCGATCGTCGCCTTCGCACCCGACGATGCGGCCTTCGCCAACAATGTCCAGGCGCTGGAGCGCCTGCAGAAGCTCGGCGCCACCACTGTAGGCTTCTCGGCGCAGCCGCTTTCCGGTGTCCATCTGCGCGTGCCGACGACGGGCAACGGCCTCGTCGATCCGCTGGTGTCGCTGCTCGTCTATTACCGGCTGATCGAGTCGGTGACGCGCCGCAAGGGCTTTGATCCCGACAAGCCGGCGAACCTGCTCAAGGTGACGGAGACGGTCTGATGGTCCGCAAGATCTTCCTCGGCGCCCGCATCTTCGACGGCGAGCGCTTCCATGACGACAAGGCGCTCATCGTTGCCGATGGCCGCGTCGAAGCGATCGTCGCCAGAGATGATCTGCTGGACGGCGAGGTGGTGACGCTTGCGGGCGGTATTCTGTCGGCCGGCTTCATCGATGCGCAGGTCAATGGCGGCGCCGGGCGGATGCTGAACGACGAGCCTTCCGCCGCCTCGATGGACATTATCGCCGGCGGGCACCGGCCCTATGGCACGACGTCGCTGCTGCCGACACTGATTACCGATACATCAGAAGCGTCCATTGCCGCCATCGAGGCGGCCAAGGAGGCTGTCAAGGCGAACCGCGGCGTTGCCGGTCTGCATCTCGAAGGTCCGCATCTGGCGCCTGCGAGGAAGGGTGCGCATCTGGCCGAACTGATGCGACCGGTGGAGGACCGCGACGTCAAGGCCTTCATCCAGGCACGCGAGGCGATCGGCACTCTGCTCGTCACAATGGCGGCCGAGCAGGTGACGGTTGCCCAGGTGCGCGAGCTTGCGGAAGCCGGTGTCACCATCAGCATCGGCCATTCCGATTGTTCGAGCGAGGCGGCGGAAGAGCGTTTCGATGCCGGCGCGCGGGGCGTCACGCATCTCTTCAACGCCATGAGCCAGCTGGGACACCGTGCGCCTGGTCTCGTCGGCGCGGCGATCGATCATCCCTCGACCTGGTGCGGCATCATCGCCGATGGCCATCACGTCGATCCGAAGGCCTTGCGCACGGCACTGCGCGCCAAGCGCGGCGAAGGCAAGCTGTTCTTCGTCACCGACGCGATGTCGCTTGTCGGCTCGGAGAAGGATTCGTTCACGCTGAACGGGCGCACCGTCCGGCGCGAAAGAGGCGGCTTCTGCTCGAAGCTGGTGCTTTCCGACGGCACGCTGGCCGGTTCCGATGTCGACATGATCTCGACGATCCGTTACGGCGTCACCTATCTCGATCTGACGCTCGCCGAGGCGTTGCGCATGGCGACCCTTTATCCCGCCCGGTTCCTCCGGCTTGCTGATCGAGGCCATCTCTCGCCGGGGACACGCGCCGATCTCGTGCATCTGACCGATGCGCTTGCCGTCACCGCCACCTGGCTCGGCGGCGAAGCGGCCTGAACGCTAAGGCGCGTCGCGATCTTTCAGATTCGCTCTTCGCGCTTTAGATCTTTGTTTTTACGCATGTCGTTATCGCAAAACCGCGGCACACTTTTGCGCGACATGCTCTAGGAGAAGTGGGATGACCGACATTACCGATGCCTATTTCTCCAACCTGATCGGCCGGCTGGAAGAGCTGAAGCAGGTGCTTGCCGAGCCGATGGCGCAGGCAGCAGCCGTCATCCTCGATGCTGCCCACGGCGACAAGCGCGTCTATGTCTTTGGCACCGGCCATTCGCACATGCTGGCGGAAGAGGTGCACTATCGTGCCGGCGGGCTCGCTTTCACCGTGCCGGTGCTCGTCGGCTCGGCCATGCTGCATGAGGGTGCGGTCATCAGCTCGGTCTATGAGCGCACACAGGGCCTGGTGCGGCCGATGCTGGAGCGTTACGGCATGCAGCCGGGCGATGTCATCATCATTGCCTCCAATTCCGGCGTCAACGCCGCGCCCATCGAGGCCGCCGACTATGCGCGCGAAATCGGCGCAAAGGTGATCGCCATCACCTCGATCGCCTATTCCTCAGCGATCGCCAATGGCCGCCGGCGGCTCGCCGACGTGGCCGATGTGGTGCTCGATAACGGGCTGCCGCCGGGTGATGCCGTTGTCAATCTCGAAGGCACGGGGCTTCGGGTCGGGCCGGTCTCGACGGCGGTCGGGGTGACGGTCATCAACGCGATCTTCGCCGAAGTCGCCTCGGAGCTTTCGAAATCCGGCGATGCGCCAATTTATCTCAGCGCCAACATGCCGGGTGCTGCCGAGATCAACCAGAAGCTCGTGCGGAAATACCGGCCGCGCAACCCGCATCTCTGATGATGGGAGCGAAGCGGTGTCGCAATCACAGTTCCGTATGTCGAGACATGCTCCTGACGCGATCAAGCGGCAAGAATGGAGCTGACCATCCGAGCCGTCCGCGGTGCCAGCGTCAAACCGATATGCCCGTGTCCAAAAGCAAACACCACGTCCCTTCCTCCTCTTGAAGGCCGGATGACCGGAACGGAATCGGGCATGGAAGGGCGGAAGCCCATCCAACTGCGGCTTGGTTCGCCAAGCGTCGGGAAAATCCTGCGAGCGTTTGCCAACAACACTTCGAGGCGCCTTGGGTTCGAAGGCGCGGTGATGCCTCCGAGTTCCACAGTGCCGGCCACCCGCAGGCGGCCGCGCATCGGGGAAAAATAAAATCCGTGATGCGTCGGGCATACCGGTCGTTCCACCGGCAATGTTTCCATATCGAATTCGAGATGATAACCCCGCTCGGTATCCAGGGGGACCCGCTCTCCGAGCTGCAGAGCCAGACCGCGGGAATGGGCGCCGGCAGCGATCACCGCCGCTCGGGCATGGATGCTGTGGGCCGAAGCCATCATCCTCACTCCGCTCCGCTCACGCGAAATAGTCGTCACCGAGTCTCGAACGAACTCGACGCCCGCTCGTTTGGCGGCGGCTTCCATCACGCTCATGACCTGGCCGGGATCGGTGAAGTTTATCGCTTTCGGAAAGAAAAGCCCTCCGCCATGGACCTGCGGCAGCCGAGGCTCCAGGCTTTGCACCTGGTCGGGTGTGAGAAGCTGCTGCGCTATCCCATAGGTTCGGCGAAGCTCGACATCCGAAGCGGCTGCCTTGAAGGCCTCGGGCGTCTGGTAGAGATAGAGGCATCCCTTCGCGCTCAAAAGATCGGATGCGCCGATCTCTGCCGCGAGTTCGAGCCATTCCGATGAAGCGTCGGACAGAAGGTCGGCGATGCGGCTCGTATTGTCTCTGTATCTGTGCGGGAGAGATTCGTAGGCAAAACGCATCAGCCAAGGAAACAGCGTGGGCAATGCCGTTTTGCGGATGGACAGCGGGCTGTCGGAATTGAGAAGCAGCGAGGCCAGGTTTTTGAGGATGGCGGGCGTACCGACGGGAATGATTGCATAGTCGGCGATCGTTCCAGCATTGCCGTAAGATGCTCCCGAACCGGGTTTGTTAGGTTCGATCACTACGACATCGCGACCGTCTGCACGTAGCCGCAGCGCGGTTGCCACGCCGATCACACCGCCGCCGATGACGGCGATATCTGTCGTTAGTTTGTCCATGTAATTATGTATCTACCTCGGCGCCTTGTGATGCCGCGATCCGTTATGTGAATTCGCCAACCCGGCGGCGCCATGCGCCGCCGGGCCGGTTCGGTTCAATCGAGGACTAAGGCGCGTCGCGATCTTTCAGATTCGCTCCTTGCGCTTTAGCTCTTTATTTCTACGCATGTCGTTGCCGCAAAACCGCTGCACACTTTTGCGCGACATGCTTTAGCCTGGCGAAGCGTAGCGCGCGACATAAGCCGCCGTGCGTGCTTCCGTTGGACGGTCAAGGACATCTCCGGCGGTTCCCTGCTCGATGATAAGACCACCGTCGATGAACACGACCCAGTCGGACACTTCCTTCGCGAAGGGCAGCTCATGCGTGACCAGGATCATCGTCATGCCGTCGGCCGCAAGTTCCCGCATGACGCGTAGAACTTCCCCGGTCGATTCAGGATCAAGCGCCGATGTCGGCTCGTCGAACAGCAACACCGTTGGTTCTAGCGCCAGGGCGCGTGCGATCGCCACACGCTGCTGCTCGCCGCCCGACATCTGTTCCGGATAAGCCATCGCCCGTTTGGCGAGGCCTACTCTCGTCAGAAGTTCCACGGCCCGTTCCACAGCCTCTCTCTCGCCGATCCCGGCTGCATGCATCTGAGCGAGAACGACGTTCTCCACGGCCGTCAGATGCGGGAACAGATTGAAGCGCTGAAACACCATGCCGACACGTTGCCGAAGCTTTGCAAGGTTGCGGCAGGTCACCTCGCCATTGGCGAAGATCGTCTCATCGCCGACGGTGATCGTTCCCTGATCGGGACGTTCAAGCAAATTGACGCAGCGCATGAGGGTGGTCTTTCCTCCGCCGCTCTGGCCAATGATGCTCACGATCTTGCCAGCGGGAACCTCGAGATCGACGCGGTCAAGCACCAGGCGCCCTTCGAAAGACTTGCGCAATCCGCTGATTTTGACGGCCGGGCGTCCGACCGGCTGCCGTGACACGAAAGGAGTTTTGGCAGGGATGGTCGTCATGGGCAGATCCTCCCCTCGGCGAGGTAGGTCCTCGCTAATTTCAGCCGGCGCCTTCTGGCCAAGGACAATGGCACGCCCGCATGGATCTTGCGCTCCAGCAGAAGCAGACATTGTGACACCGGGTAGCAGATAGCGAAATAGGCCGTAGAGATCACGAGATACACTTCAAGCCCTCGGAATGTTTCCGAGGCTATCAACTGTGCCTGTGTCATCAGTTCGGCGGCGGAGATCGTGACAAGCAGCGAGGTCGACTTGATCAGGTCGACGAACATTGTGTTCGTACCGGGAAGCGCGAGCCGCACTGCCTGCGGCAGGACGACATGGGTGAACGTTTTGCCGCGCCCTAGCCCGAGAGCTTGAGACGCCTCTTGCTGTCCTTGGTGTACGCCGGCGATAGCGGCCCGAAAGATCTCGGACAGGTAAGCGGCGTAGAAGAGCACCAAGCTCAACACTCCAGCCTCGAAAACCTCCAGCCTGATGCCTACGGAAGGCAGGCCGAAGTATGTGAGGAATATGATCGCCAGAAGCGGTACGTTTTTAAAGAGCTCGGTATAGAACGCTGCAGGGACGCGGACGAGCCGCAGCCGGTTGAGCCTCATCAACGCAAGTGTAAGACCAAGAATCGTCGCGCCAATGAAGCTGGCCACGGTGTAGCCGAGGGTTCTGAGCAGACCCCCGGCAATGCTTCCGACGTAGTCATTCCAGGGAACCTGGAAAACATCGGTGAAGGATGACAGCGCCGTCATGCCCCGATCTCACTTCGCGATGGAAGGCGGGTTCCAGTCGGCGGGACGGTCAACGCTGCGCCGCTGTGCCGCCATCTCGGGCGATGGAACCAGGAACTGGTTGGGATCGCCGCCCCATTTCGTGATCAAAGCCGCAAGGGATCCATCCTTGTACATGCCGTCGATCTGATCGGATACAGCCTTGGCCAGCTTCAGCGACTGCTTGGGAAGGTAGAATCCGGTCATGTAGGCTTGAAAATATTTGTAATCGGGGTGTGCGGCCACCTGTTCGTTTGTCGGCGGCTTCAGATATTCGATGTGGACCTTCATGTCGGGGCGCTGCTGCTGTTGATAGGTGATCAGCAGCGGATCAAGAAAGCCAACGTCCAGACGTCCGGAAGAAATATCCTGGAACACACCTTCGGCGTTCGGGAACGTATGTGGTGATGCGTTAGGGACCTGCGCGATCGATTTCGCCCAGACATACCCCGTCACAGTGCCGAGATTTTTGCCTTCCAGACTCGCAACATCCGGAAAGCTCGCCGTGCCGCTCACCGCCATGGCCGGCGGCGAATAGTACGGAGGGTCCGTGAACAGGCCGACCTTCTGGCGAGCGTCGGACCATGCAATTCCGCCAATGGTTATATCAGCCCGCTGCGTCTGGACGGAAGCCAGCATGCCTGGAAAGTCGGTGACGTTGATTTCCATTTTGAGGCCGAGCTTATCGGCCACGGCTGTCAGGATGTCGCTGTCGAGACCGACCAGCTTTCCATCCTTGACCGCCGTATAGGGCATGTAAGGCTGCACTGCAACGACGAGCGTGCCCGGCTTCATCAGCTCCAGATCGTCGGCGTTTGCAGTGGATGGCACCGCCGTCGCGAATAGCCCCAAACCCAAGACCGCCAAGGCAATAATCCCGTTCGCCTGCGATTTTTTCGTCAATTCAGCATGTTTCATTGGAACCCCTCTTTGTGGTTATATATTGCTGATATATTAAGAATATGCAGACATGATATGGAGTCAAGCAGATTCGTTGAGCGGCTTTTTCTAGGCGGAAAAGCGTCTAGCTATGCTGAAACGGGCAGAGAGAGGAAAACGCTGAATATGTCGGCATTCGAAGTGGATTACGAAGCGGCGGAATCGACACTGGCGGAACGGACGTACATTCGGCTGCGCGACGACATCATTACGACGCTGCTTCCTCCGGGCACACTTCTGCGCGAAGCCGAAATCATGAAACGCATGGACGTCGGGCGCACGCCGGTCCGGGAGGCGATTCAGCGTCTGCAATATGATGGTTTCGTTGTCGTCAGCGCGCGGCGCGGCACATTTGTGAGCAAGATCGATATCAATGATCTTACTGCGGTTTATGAGGCGCGAGCACGGATCGAGTCCTGGGCGACCCGACTAGCTGCGGAAAGGCTGCGCGAGTTCGAGCGGCAAGAAGCGCGGCAACTGATCGATGAGCTCAAGCAAACAACCGGTCCGATGGCGTTGGAGGACATACTTGCTCTCGATCGCCGGGTTCACCGCTTCATTTACAAAGTGGCGAAAAACCCTTTCCTGTCCGATACGCTGGATCACTACCACAATCTGTCGCTGAGAATCCTGTACGTCGCCATGAAACGGTTTCCAAGTTTGGTGCCGCGCCTTGAGGACGTCTTGCATGATCAGGTCCTCATGCTTGAGGCGGTGTGCAGAGGTGACGCAGATGAGGCCGAAAAGATCGCGATGGCTCATGTCATGAGCTTTGAGAGCGAGGTCCGGAAGGTAATCTGAATTCGGATCTGGGGATTGGATGCAGCTTCAGCTGAACGAAGATATTTCCGGCAGAATGGGCCGTCTGAAACGATCTCGTGCTGCGAGTGGACTCGGCATCGACACCTGCCTGAATTCCACATCTCAGTGAGAGRCCGGCGTGAGCCGGCCTCTTGAATAGGCTGAAACCAGGATCAGTCCTTGGCGCGTTCGACGTAGGAATTGTCTTCCGTGGCGATGACGACGCGGGTGCCGGCATTGATGTGCGGGGGCACCAGAGTGCGGACGCCGTTCGACAGCATGGCCGGCTTGTAGGAGGACGATGCCGTCTGGCCCTTGACGACCGGTTCCGTCTCCATGATTTCGAGCGTGACGTGGCGCGGCATCTGGATCGCCAGCGCAATGCCTTCATGCATTGACAGAACGCAGGTCATGCCTTCCTGCAGATAAGCTTTGTCGTCCCCCATCGTGTCGACATCGACGACGACCTGATCGTAGTTTCCAGGGTTCATGAAGTGAAAGCCTTCGCCGTCCTCGTAGAGGAATTGATGGTTCACGTCCTCGACGAAGGCGCGCTCGACCTGTTCGGTGGTGCGCCAACGCTCGGAAACCTTCACGCCGTCGACGATGCGGCGCATGTCGACCTGGGTGACCGGTGTGCCCTTGCCCGGATGAAAGTTCTGGGCGGTGAGAACGACGTAAAGCTTGCCGTCGACATCGAGAACGTTGCCCTTGCGGACCGAAGAGGCGATGACCTTGACCATAAGACTTCCTTGTAACTCGGCTTTCGGCGTCGTAGATGACTGCCGAGACGCTCCGAAGACGCAAATGTTTTTCTTTGGGGCGCAACTAACCTAAAATCCGGGAAATAGCCACCCCCTATACCGGCTTCTCCGGCGAAGAAAGCTTGGAATGAACTCTTCGGCGAAAGCGTCCCCCTGGTGGACCCCGTCCGTGCATGCCGACCGCCGTCCGTTCCTGATCGGGCGCAATGCGATCCAGGCGGCGTTGCGCGGGTTTTTCGCGCGCGAGGATTTCGTCGAGGTGGATACGGCTGTGCTGCAGGTCTCGCCCGGCAACGAGGCACATCTGCATGCCTTCGCCACGGAAGCACTGACGACGGATGGGCAAAAGGCGCCATTCTACCTGCACACCTCGCCGGAATTCGCCTGCAAGAAGCTGCTTGCGGCGGGCGAGGAACGCATCTCGTGTTTTGCCCATGTCTATCGCAACCGCGAGCGCGGGCCGCTGCACCATCCCGAATTCACCATGCTCGAATGGTATCGGGCCGGCGAAAGCTACGAGAGCCTGATGATGGATTGCGTGCGGATCCTGGCGCTTGCAGCCGAAACGGTGAAGACCGGGAAGCTTGCCTATCGCGGCGCCGAGAGCGATCCCTTTGCCGGGCCGGAGCGGATCGGCGTTGCCGAAGCGTTTGAGCGTCATGCCGGCATCGATCTTCTCGCCTCGGTCGCCGCCGACGGTTCGACCGATCGCGACCATCTAGCGGCCGAGCTCAGGCGCGTCGGCATGCGTGTTGCCGATGACGACGGCTGGGCCGATCTCTTCAGCCGGGTGCTGGTCGAAAAGATCGAGCCGTATCTCGGCTTCGGCCGTATCACCATCCTCGACGAATATCCGATCTCGGAGGCAGCACTTGCGCGTCCCTCGGCACGCGACCCCAGGGTTGCCGAGCGTTTCGAGCTCTATGCTTGCGGCGTCGAGCTGGCGAACGGCTTCGGCGAACTTACCAACGCTGCCGAACAACGGCGACGGTTCGAGATCGAGATGACCGAGAAGGCACGGATCTACGGCGAGACCTATCCGATCGACGAGGATTTCCTTGCCGCACTGGCGCTGATGCCTGAGGCAAGCGGCATCGCGCTCGGCTTCGATCGGCTGGTGATGCTCGCAACGGGAGCATCACGCATCGACCAGGTGCTCTGGGCGCCGGTTGCGGAGTACGGAAGATGAATGTCGTCAAACCGATCAAGAGCGTCGACGATCTTGTAAAGGCAGGACTGGTCGCGTCTGCCGATCGCGCAAGTCTCGAGGAGGTTGCCGCGCGTTACGCGATTGCCCTGACGCCTGCGATCAGCAAGCTCATCGACCGCACCGATCCCAGTGATCCGATCGCTCGGCAATTCGTGCCTGATATAGCCGAACTCACGGTCGCCCGCGAAGAGCGCGCCGATCCGATCGGCGATCATGCCCACAGCCCCGTCGAAGGCATCGTTCACCGCTATCCCGATCGTGTGTTGCTCAAGGCCGTTCATGTCTGCCCGGTCTATTGCCGCTTCTGCTTCCGGCGCGAAATGGTCGGGCCGCAGGGCCTCGGCACGCTCGATGCCGCGGCGATGCAGGCCGCTTTCGATTATATCCGCGGTCACGAGGAGATTTGGGAGGTCATCCTCACCGGCGGCGATCCGCTGGTGCTTTCGCCGCGCCGGCTCCACGAGATCATGGAGACGCTTGCCGGGATCGCGCATGTGAAGATCGTGCGTTTCCACACCCGCGTTCCGGTCGTCGATCCCGAAAAGATCGATGCGGCGCTGATCGACGCGCTGAGGGCAAGCGGCAAGACGGTCTATGTGGCTCTGCACGCCAATCATGTGAGAGAACTGACGCCGGAAGCGCGGGCCGCCTGCGCCCGCCTCGTCGATGCCGGCATCGCCATGGTCAGCCAGTCGGTGCTGCTCAAGGGTGTCAACGACGATCCCGCCGTGCTTGCGGAGTTGATGAAGGCTTTCATCGAAATCCGCGTCAAACCCTATTACCTGCATCATCCAGATCTGGCGCCCGGCACCGGCCATTTCAGAGTGACGATCGAAGAGGGGCAGGAGATCGTCGCGGCGCTGCGCGGGCGGATTTCCGGTCTCTGCCAGCCGGCCTACATCCTCGATATCCCAGGCGGTCACGGCAAGGCCGTCGTCAGTGGGAGCGCGATCCGGGCGACCGGCGACGGATGTTATTCCGTCACCGATTATCGCGGTGGCGAGCATTCCTATCCGCCCGCCGATTGAGACAAAAGTCGGCGTTTTGCGTGTCATTTCTGTACTCGCCACGCCAGACGCTAGAGTGTGTCGCAGCGTCGAAATTATCATAAGACACTGATATAAAATGGTTATTTACGACAGTGCGGAAAGGATCGCTAAAATCCTAACTATGAGCCTTAGTCATATTTAACTCAATTAATTAGCGGAATGTTCTGTTTTCCGCACTAAAAGAACGCTCATGACAAGGCGATGAACGCCGGTTCGGGATCATGAGAATCTTGGAGTGATGGGATGAATAAGGCAATCCGCGACCTCGTAGCCAAATTCGGCAAGCTTCCTGGGTCGATCGACCAGGTCGCCGACGACGCCGATCTTTATGCGGCAGGTTTGACGTCCTTTGCTTCTGTGCAGTTGATGCTTGGTCTCGAAGAGGCTTTCGACATCGAATTTCCCGACAATCTCCTGAACCGCAAATCCTTCGCGAGCATCTCGGCCATCGCCAGGACCGTCGATCTGATCCGGGACAGCCGGAAGGTCGCGTGATGAATTTCCCCGTCAAGATCATGCAGGACGGTCTTGTCGCAAGGGTGGCCCGCGTCGCCGAAATCGCTGCGAAGCACGCGGATGCCGTTGATGCTGAAGCCCGTTTCCCCCGGGAAGCCGTGGATGCGATGAAGGCCGAAAGGCTGCTCGGCATCCAGGTGCCGCGCCATCTCGGCGGCGAATCCGCCTCGATCACCGAGATCGCCGAATTGTGCTCGCTGCTCGGCCAGGTTTGCGCCGCGAGCGCCATGGTCTTCGCCATGCACCACATCAAGCTGTCGAGCCTCGTTGAACACGGCGCCGACAGCGAATGGCATCGCGGTTTCATGCGCCGCATCGCCGCTGAGCAGCTGCTGATCGCATCCGCCACCACCGAAGGCGGTATCGGCGGAAACCTGCGCAACAGCATCTGTGCGGTCGAGGTCGATGGCGACACGTGCCGTCTCGAAAAGGATGCGACCGTCATTTCCTATGGCTCGCATGCCGACGCCATTCTCATCACCTCGCGTGCCCACGCGCAGGCGGCTTCCTCCGATCAGGTGCTGACGGCCTTCCACAAGGACCAGTACACGCTCGAGAAAACGCATGTCTGGAATACGCTCGGCATGCGCGGAACCTGCTCCGACGGCTTCCTGTTCAAGGGCGAAGCGCCGGCGCATCAGATCCTGCCGAAGCCTTTCGCGGAGATCGCGGCGCAATCCATGCTTGCCTCCTCGCACCTCTTGTGGAGCGGCGTCTGGTACGGCATCGCCGTCGATGCCGTTGTGCGCGCCCAGGCTTTCGTGCGCGCCGCTGCCCGCAAGGCGCCGGATGCCCAGCCGCCGGGCGCGCTGCGCCTTGCCGAGGTTTCGAACCTGCTGCAGATGGTGAAATCCAACGTGGTTGCCGGCCTCAAGGCCTACGAAGATGCCAAGGCCGATGCCGACAGGCTCTCTTCGATGGGATTTGCGGTGGCGATGAACAACGTCAAAATCGCCTCGTCCGAGACGATCCTGGAGATCGTCAACCATGCGATGCTGATCTGCGGCATCATGGGCTACAAGAACGGCACGCCCTTCAGCCTCGGACGCCATCTGCGCGACGCGCATTCCGCACAGCTCATGATCTCGAATGACCGCATCCTCGGCAACACGTCGAGCATGCTTCTTGTCCATAAGCAGGACACTAGCCTACTGGGGTGACAGTCATGGATATGCAGACCTCGTTTCTGGACCGGCTTTTCGAATCCGGCCTGCTGATCGATACCGGCATCGACGGGCTCTACGGCCGTAGCGGCCAGTTCGAAGACGTGATCGCTGCCTTCGAGCGCCTGATCGACACGTTCGGCGGCGCCGATGGTGCGGAGGCCATGCGCTTTCCGCCCGGCATGAACCGCGCCTTCTTCGAAAAGAGCGGCTACATGAAGAGCTTTCCGCAGCTCGCCGGCACGGTGCACAGCTTCTGCGGCAGCGAGCTTGATCATGTCAGCCTGCTGCAATGCATGGAAGTCGGCGAGGACTGGACCAAGGGGCAGGAGGCGACCGACATCGTGCTGACGCCGGCTGCCTGCTATCCGCTCTATCCGACGATCGCCAAACGCGGCAACCTGCCGAAGTCGGGCGGCCTCTTCGACCTGCAATCCTATTGCTTCCGCCATGAGCCGTCGAAAGACCCGGCCCGCCAGCAGCTGTTCCGCATGCGTGAATATGTCTGCATGGGCACCGAGCTGCACGTCACCGATTTCCGCCAGCGCTGGATGGATCGCGGTGTCGAGATGATGAAGGCCGTCGGTCTCGAGGTGACGATCGACGTCGCCAATGATCCGTTCTTCGGCCGCGCCGGCAAGATGCTCGCCAATAATCAGCGCGACCAGAACCTGAAGTTCGAGCTGCTGATCCCGATTACCTCGGCTGCCAATCCGACCGCCTGCATGAGCTTCAACTACCATCAGGATGCCTTCGGCACCAAATGGGGTCTCAATCTCGAAGACGGCAGTGTCGCGCACACCGCCTGCGTCGGCTTCGGACTGGAGCGCATCGCCCTTGCCCTCTTCCATCATCACGGGCTCGATGTGAAGCAATGGCCGGCCAGCGTACGGAAAGCGTTGTGGGGCTGAGCAAATCGATGACATCGGTATTTTCGGGAATCGACCCGGAAACCTACCGGGCGCATGCGCTGCATTCCGGCGAGCGCGCCTGGCCGGAAACCAATTGCTATGTCGATCTCTGGATCGAAGTGCTGGCGACATCAGGCGTTGCACCAGAGGCGATGCTGGGTTTTACCCTGACGCAGGATTTCGAGGGCGACCAGTTCACCTTCTTCAAGGTGCCGCTCGAGGATCTCGAAGCGCTCTACGGCATTCGTGCGACTGAGCTTGCCATCTACGACCGTGTCGAACGCCATGCCGAGGTTCAGATCGCGCGGGGCCGTCTCTGCCTGATCGAAATGGATTCCTTTTACATGCCGGATACGCGCGGCACCGCCTACCGGCAGGAGCACGGCAAGACGACGGTTGCGATCAACCGCCTGGATGTTGCGGCAAAGCGCGTCGATTATTTCCACAATGCCGGTTATTTCCGTCTCGAAGGCGAGGATTTCGACGGTCTGTTCCAGCTGCAGCTGACGGAAAACGACCCGCCGTTCCTGCCCTACACGGAATTTGCCCGATTCCCGGAAAGACCGGCTGATGAAGAGCATCTGCGATCGACCGCGCGGCGGCTGGCCGGCTTTCACTTCATCAGGCGTCCCCGCGAAAACCCGATCCGCGCCTTTGCAAGCATCTTTCCGCAACAGGTCGAGGCGGTGGCGGAACGGCCGTTCGGCTTCTTCCATAAATACGCCTTCAACACGCTTCGCCAGGTAGGCGCCAATTTCGAGCTGGCGGCCGATCATCTCACCTGGCTCTCCCCTGGTGAATTTGCGGCTGCCGCCGAGCATGCCAGGCGCATTTCGGAGGTGGCGAAATCGGTGCAGTTCCAGCTTGCCCGCGCTGTCACCCGCAAGAAGTTCGAGCCGTTGCAGGCAGCTCTTGATCCTGCCGCCGATGCATGGGATTCCATGATGGCGTCGCTTGCGGGGCGAATCTGAGGCCGGAGATCTGACCATGCGGGGGCGTTTGGCGAGCATCGGTGCCGAGGAAAGTCTACTTTCCGAAGGCTGGAACCTGATCCTGACGGAGCCGGGCGCCTGCGCCGTGCCGCACGACATCCCGCTCTCGGCGCAGTTGATTCCAGCACCGGTTCCCGGCACCGTCGCCGCCGCGCTTGAAAAAGCCGGGCTCTTCGACCGGGAAAATCCCGAGCCGCTGAACACACGGGATGCCTGGTATCTCTGCCGGCTTTTCGATGCCGAGCCCGGCGACGCGATCCTGCGTTTCGAAGGACTGGCGACGCTCTGCCATGTCTTCCTGAACGGCCAGGAAATCCTGTTTTCCGAGAGCATGTTCACGGCGCATGAGATTCCGGTGACGCTTTCGGGCGGCGATGAACTGGCTTTGTGCTTCCGGGCGCTCGGTCCCCGCCTGTCGGAGCCGGGGCCCCGTGCGCGCTGGCGGCCGCAGATGATCACGCCGGCGGGCTTGAAGAATTTCCGCACGACGCTGCTCGGTCATATGCCGGGCTGGTGCCCCGATATCCATGCCGTCGGGCCATGGCGGCCGATTTGGATGGTGCGGCGCAATCCCGTCTCGATCGACAATGTCTCCATCCGCGCCGTATTCGAGGAGAGTGGTGTCGGCCGTCTCAGCGTGTCCCTGCATAGCAATGCCGAGAATCCCTCAATGTTGCTGCGCTGCGGCGGGATGGAGCAGCCCTTCGAGAAGGTCGGCGACAGTCATTACTCGGCTATCCTCAAGCTTTCCGATATCGAGCCCTGGTGGCCGCATACGCATGGCGCTGCGCGTCTCTATGAGCTGACGCTGGTTTCCGACGGGGTGGAATATCCGCTCGGCAGGACCGGCTTCCGGCGCATCGACGTCGACCGCGGTGCAGATGGCGATGACTTCGCGCTCCTCGTCAACGGCGAACGCATCTTCTGCCGTGGCGCCGTGTGGACGACGGCCGATATCGCGCGATTACCGAGCGGGCGGGCGGATTATGAGCCGTTCCTGCGGCTTGCTGCCGGAGCCGGCATGAACATGATCCGCATCGGCGGCACCATGGCCTACGAAACGCCTGATTTCTTCGCGCTCTGCGACGAGCTCGGTCTGCTCGTCTGGCAGGATTTCATGTTCGCCAATTTCGATTATCCGCGCAACGACAAGGCTTTTCTCGGTCACGTGCATGCGGAGGTCGAGGAACTTCTGCACGGCGTGCAGGCGTCGCCTTCGCTGGCTGTGCTCTGCGGCGGCAGCGAAATCCACCAGCAGGCGGCAATGCTCGGTCTGCCGGCGGAATTCTGGAGCGGACCGGTCACTGATGAAATCATCCCGGCGGTCGTCGCGCGCATGCGCCCCGATGTGCCCTATGTCCCGAACTCGCCCTATGGCGGAGCGATGCCCTTTTCGCCGAATGCCGGTATCGCCCATTATTACGGCGTCGGCGCCTATATGCGGCCGATTGCCGATGCGCGCCGCGCCGATGTGCGTTTTGCCTCCGAAAGCCTCGCCTTCGCGCATGTGCCGCAGCAGAGGACGCTGCAACGTCATCTCGACGTGCCCGCCGTCCACAGCCCGCTATGGAAGGCTCGCGTGCCCCGCGACCGCAGCGCATCGTGGGATTTCGAGGATGTTCGCGACTTCTACCTGCAGCTTCTCTACGGTTTCGATCCGGCCCAGCTGCGCCGCGAAGATCCGGAACGCTATCTCGATCTCTCCCGCGCCGTCACCGGGGAGGTGATCGAAGAGACTTTTGCCGAATGGCGGCGCAAAGGCTCGGCCTGCAATGGCGCGCTCGTCTGGACGCTGCAGGACCTGCTGCCTGGCCCCGGCTGGGGGGTGATCGATTCCACCGGAGAGCCGAAGCCCGTCTGGTATGCGATGCGCCGTGCCTTCCGGCCGGTTCAGGCAATCTTCACCGACGAGGGAACGAACGGTCTCGACGTGCATGTCGTTAACGAGACGGATGCCGCGCTCGACGTCGAGCTCGAGGTCGTCTGCCTGCGCGACGGAAAACAGCAGGTCGTCAGCGGCAGCAGGGCCTTCAAGCTGGCGGCAAGGGACACGGAGCGTCTTGCCTGCACCGCGCTGTTCGGCGCCTTCTTCGATACGACCTATGCCTTCCGTTTCGGGCCGCCGGCGCATGATGCAAGCGTCGCACGCCTGCGTTCGCTTGTGGACGGCGCCATTCTCGCCGAGAGCTTCCACTTCCCCTGCGGACGGGGGAGGGCGCTGCATGACGCAGGGATCGAAGCATCATTCGGCAGAGACGACGACTGGTTCGTCGATCTCAGGACCGACCGGCTGGCGCAATCGGTGCATATCGACGTCGAGGGCTATCGGGCCGACGACGACTGGTTCCACCTTGCCCCCGGCGCGATGCGGCGGGTGAAGCTCCACCCGCTGTCCGGCGCGCAAAGCGATACTCCGCCTGCGGGAGAGATCAGAAGTCTAGGCAGTTCGCATCGCGTCGCAATCGAGGGCTGATGCCCCTGCGAAGAATGATGCCGATCCATTGGGAAAGACCGTGATTTGAGAACGATATACCGCCTTCTGCGCGCCCATGTCCTGCAGCGGCTGATCCCGCGGTCGCGTGTTGCCTTCAACCCACGCAGGCCGGTGGAAGTCGTCGGTTATCTCTCGATGGCGGTCGGTGTCGGCGAATCGGCAAGGCTCTGCGCCGACGCATTGTCGGAGGCGGGGCTGGCGATTTCACTCTCCGACGTCAGCACGCATCCTGACGAGAATTCCTTCGCCGGATGGACGCCGTCGCATCTTTCCACCGAACCGGCGGGAAGCCGGATCTGGCATCTTAATCCGCCGATGCTGCCGCGCGCCATCCTGAAGAAGGGCGTTGCGAATTTCAGCCGCGCTTTCAACATCGGCTATTTCGCCTGGGAGCTCGAAGTCGTGCCGGCGGAGTGGCGCAATGCGATGCATTACATGAATGCCGTCTTCGTGCCGTCGGAATTCACCAGGCTGGCGATTGCGCCGCTCACCACGGCGCCGGTCATCGTCGTTCCGCATCCCGTTACCGAGAAGCCGGCGACCGAAGGCATGCGCCAGAAATTCGGCATTGAGGAAGACGCCTTTCTCGTCAGCTTCATCTTCAGCGCCGGCTCCTCGATCAACCGGAAGAATCCGCAGGCCGTCATCGAGGCCTTCCGGATATTTGCCGCCGAATGCCCCAGCGCCTTCCTGTTGATGAAGGCCAGCGGCGATATCGGCAAGGACGAAGGCCTGCGCGAACTGGTCGCTTCGGTTAAGGGCAATACCCGGATCAAGATCGTCACCGACAGGCTGTCGGACTCCGATATCAACGGCCTCATCCGCTGTTCCGACGCCTATCTTTCGCTGCATCGTTCCGAGGGCTTCGGGCTGACGGTTGCCGAGGCGATCATGCAGCGTACGCCCGTCATTTCCACGGCCTGGTCGGGCACAGCGGACTTCTGCGATCCCGACAATAGCTGGCTGGTTGGCTCTCCCCTTATTCCTGTGGTCGATACCCATCCCGAATTTGCCGGGCTCGAGGGTGCAGTCTGGGCCGACCCCTCACCCGAGGCGGCGGCCGGGTACTTGAGGGAAATTTTCCGCGCGCCAGAGCGTGCACGAGAGAAGGCCGGGAAGGCGCGGGAGTTCCTGCTGCGCTACCTTGCGGAAAACAGCTACGAGAAGGCGCTTCAGACATTGACGGCGATGCAGGCCAGCTAAGCTGAGGTCGTCACTCCGCTTTATTTTAACATTTTCGCATTAGAGATGGCGGGTATGCGGCGGTAGGCCGATCCTGACGGATGGACAGATGTCGAAGGGTATTATCGCAAACTCGGTGATGAACGCGGCGGCAGGCATGCTGCTGCTGCTGACGGGCTTCGTTTCCTCGATCATAACCGCGCGGTTGCTCGGGCCGGAAGCCAACGGCATCGTCGCCTTTTCGCTCTGGCTGGTGGTGACCGGCGCCTCGATTGCCGAGCTCGGCTCCAGCATCACACTGCTGAAGACGTTGCCGCAACTTTCGGCGGAGGGTTTCGATGCGCGTCGCCGGCGGGGCTTTGCCGCCATCCTCGTCAGCTTCATGATGTTCTCGACCGTCGTGCTGCTGGCGCTCTACGCGCTGTTTTTCCTGACGTCCGAAAAGATGCACTGGGCCGACACCGCGCCATCCGTCGCTCTGGTCACCGGCGTGCTGTTCTTCATCCAGGCGATCGGATCCTTCGTCAAATTCTACCTGATCGGCGAAAAGAAGCTTGGCGCCTTCTTCAAGCTGACGGTCGCCGTCTCGATCGTGCAGCTTGCCGGCGTTGCCGTCGGTGCCGTTTTCTATGGCGTCGAGGGTGTTCTCGTCGGTTATGCGCTTGGCCAGCTGGTGCTGTTTTTCGCCACGCTGCCGATCCTTCTTGCACGGCGCGACTGGTGCGGGGTCTCGCTGAAATATCTCGCCTCTTCCTCCGTCATCCTGTCGATCCAGTTCATCATCGATTCCATTTTCCTCAACCGGCTCGAGCTGCTCTTCCTGCAGCAGTTCTGGTCGGTGGAGATGGTCGGTTATTATGCCGTCGGCCTGTCGATCGCGAATATCGCGCTGCAATTGCCGATCCAGATGACCGGCAGCCTGCTGCCCTACTATTCCGAGCGGCGCCACAGCAGCGACGATTCGACATTGCCGGTCGAGGTCTTCGCCGCCGTCACCCGCAGCATGGCCTATATCGTGCTGCCGATGAGCCTCGGGCTTGCCGCGATCTCCAGCGAACTGGTGCTCGTGGTGTTCGGCGAAGCGTTCCGCCGCAGCGGGACGGTGGTGGCGCTGCTTGCGCTCGTCGCTCCCGCCTATACCTTCATGCAGATCCTCAGCCTCTACCTGCTGTCGATGGACAGGGCCCGCTCCCGCCTGAACATCAGTGTGATAGGTGGCCTACTGATGGTAGCGGGTTGTTTACTGATCGTACCTAGGCTTGCGGCCGAGGGTGCCGCACTTGTGCGCATCCTCGTATTCGTTGCGATGTCGGTGATGATGATCAGACAGACAGGATTCGGATCCCAGCTTTCGGGTCTCTACGCAAGCCTGACGAAGGTGACCCTCGCCTCCGTCCTCTGTGCTTGCGGAGCGATTTCCGTGCTGGAATTCGTCCAAGGTCCGGCCGGATTGGTCGGCGCGATCATCGCCGGCGCATTCGCCTATTTCGCGGCGCTCCGGGTGCTGCGCGCCGTGCCGGGCGAGGATGTCGAAGTCATGCGCTCCATTCTCGACAAGATGCCGTCCCTGCTGCGGCGACCGGTTGGCCACGCGATCAATTTCATCGCGCCGCGGCTTCCCGGCGATCCCGACCGCGCCAAAGTCGCGCCCGGCGAATTCTCGCTGGAGCCGGCCGAGGGGGCGGGACGCAACGCTGCCCTGCCTGTCGTCTTCGACGGCACGATCGGGCTGTTCATGCCTGAGAATCCTCTCACGAAGAAACGTTCGGCCGCCGTGCTCTTCGTCAGCCCCTGGGGTTTCGAGGAGATGTGCAGCCGCAAATTCTTCCGCGTCGCGGCCGAGCATTTCTCGGATATTGGCGTGCCGAGCCTGCGCTTCGACTATCGCGGCACCGGTGACGCGCTCGATTTCGGGGCGCTGCCGGCAAGGCTGGAAACCTGGGAAAACTCGATCCGTGCGGCAGCTGACAAGCTGAAGTCGCTGAGCGGCTGTGACCGTATCATCCTCATCGCGCAGGGCCTCGGCGCGACGCTTGCCCACCGCGTCGGTTCTTCGATCGAAGGCGTCGACAGCCTCGTCATGCTGGCGCCGGTGCTGAGCGGCAGGGCCTATCTGCGCGAACTCAACATGTGGTCCAAGATCATCGATGCCGATCTCGGCCTCGGCAAGGAGCATGTCCAGACCGCGAAGGTGCAGATCGCCGGGCTCGTCATGCCCGAGGAAATCGCTGCCGAGCTCGGCAAGCTCAACATCGCCTCGCCGCAGGGGCTCGCAGCCTCGCGCTATCTGATCCTCGAACGTCCTGCCAAGGCCGAGGATACCGGCTTTGCCGATGCGATGAAAGCGCTTGGCGCCGATGTCGAGCAGAAGGCCTTCGAAGGCTATGACGAACTCGCCACCAATCCGCTGTTTGCCAAGACGCCGATGGCTGTCGTCGCGCTGCTGACGACGTGGCTGGAGGCAACAACGACAGAGACATCCGCCGCCCATTCGCCGGCGGTGATCGACAACCCGCTGCTTGCCGGCGATGATTTTGCGGAAACGCCTGTCCGTTTCGGAAGCCATAATCATCTGGTCGGCGTCGTCAGCCGGCCGCTCGGCGAGATCAAGGGCAATGCCGTGCTCTTTCTGTCGACGGCCTATGACCGGCATGCCGGCTGGGGACGGACGACGGTCGACATGGCGCGCGAGCTCGCCCGCCAAGGCGTCGTGTCGCTGCGTTTCGATTCCGCCAATGTCGGCGACAGCCCGCCGCGGCCGGATGCACCGGAACAGGTACTTTATTCCGATACGCAGACCGGAGATGCGGTCGCCGCGCTCGATCTGCTCGAAGGCGTCGTCGCCGGCCCGGTCATGGTCGCCGGCCGATGCAGCGGCGGCTATGTCGCCTTCCGCGCCGGCGTCGCCGACGAGCGCTTGAAGGCTGTCGTGTCGATCAATCCCTTCGTCTATTACTGGGATCCTGACATGCCGGTGCGCAGGGAGCATGTCGTCTCCGTTCCCCGCAGCCTGGATGACTACAGCCAGCGCCTGGCGCGGCTCGACACGCTGAAGCGGCTGCTGCGCGGCCAGGTGGATGTTGTTTCGGCGCTGCAGAATATCGTCATCGCTGCCGGCCGCCGGCTGTCGCCGTGGATCGCGCCGGTGCTCGAGCTGCTTCCCGACCGGCGCCATATCGCCCGCGAGGTCCGGCACTCCTTCGCGCTGTTCGGCAAGCGCAGGGTGCCGTTGACGCTGATCTACAGCGAGGGCGATGTCGGGCTCGACCACGTCTATTTCCACTTCGGGCCGCGCGGCGCCAGGCTTTCCCGCTATCCGAACGTGCGCCTGCTGATGCTGCCGGATGCCGACCACAATCTGACGCCGCCGCAATCACGCAAATTTGTGCTCGACGAGATCATCCGTCTCGCCAGAGCATGACCGGGATTTCAGCCAAAGCGGTTCAGCTTTTAACGGAAGCGCAGGACCGCTCTAGCCTTTTGTATTTACGCAATTCCGGACGGAAAACCGCTTCGCACTTTTCCTGGAATTGCTCTGAAGCATGTCGCGCAAAAGTGTGCAGCGGTTTTGCGCCGAAGACATGCGGAAAGCAAAGATCTAAAGTCCGGCAAGCGAATCTGAAAGATCGCGACGCGCTTTAGGCGGGATCAGATGTTTTCCGCGGCGACGACATCAAGCGATCTGTAGAGATCGATATAGCGTTCGGCGACGATATCCCAGGAATAGCCGCACGCGGCGTCGAGAAGCCCGGCCCGCACCACGTCCGGTTGGCGCGAAAGGTCTTCATAGGCCGTTTCGATCGCCGTGGCGGCGGTCTCAGGATTCGTGAAATCGGCAAGCATGAGAACGGGATGCCGGGCGGCAAGCGTCGCAAAGGCATCGTTGGCGTTCAGCACCGGCAGGAGGCCGGCGCTCATCGCCTCCAGCGCCACCAGGCCGAAACCTTCATATTCCGAGGCGGAGGCGAAAATCGAGGATTCTGCGATGATGCGCCGGATGGTGTCGTTGTCGGGCGACACATGCAGGGTGACGCGGCCGGAAAGATGACGGCGTTCAATTGCGCCTTCGACATCCGCCCGGTTCAGGTCGGATTCGGCGCCGACGATGTCGAGATGCCATTCCGGGTCGCGGGTCTTCAACGCGGCCATCGCATCGAGCAGATGGTCGATGCGCTTGTTCACGGAGAACCGGCCGATCGTGACGATGCGGCGCTTTGCCCGGCGTGATGCGGTGTCGGCGAACTTGCCGATATCGGCGCCGTTTTCGATCAGGAGACTGTCTGGCACGATCTCGGAAAACTGCTTGAGGTCGGAGGCGCTGCAGCAGACGACGCGGCGATAGGCCATCGCTGAAGCGCGGGTCAGCGTCCGGAACCAGATCTTCTTGATTGCCGCGTATTTCCGCGTGTGGAAGAAGCCGCCATGGGTGGTGACGATCATCGGTTTTCCGTGCAGCAGCCGGCCCCAGGCGAGCGCGTCGAAGAAGAAGTCGATGGCGTGGACATGGACGAGATCGGCATCGGCGAGATGGCGGAAAACCTGCGGTGCCAGCGGATAGCGGCTGGAGCCGGACCAGGGAATGCGCACCACCTCGATGCCGTCGATATCTTCGCGAAGCGGCAGCTTGTCTTCAGGCGCGGTGAAGAGCGAATCCAGCGTGACGACGCGCACGCGGTAACCGCGGCGCACGGTCTGGCGGGCGAGATTGGCGACCACGTCTTCCAAGCCGCCGCGATTGGGCAGGAATTGGCGCACGACATGGACGATCAGCGGAGCTGTTTCCAACTTCGGCTTCGCGCGCACCCTATCTGCCTCGACGATCGACATTTTCCACCTATCGCTGCACGTGCCGGCCCGCGCTGATGCGGGCCCGTGATAACAACGACCAGATATGCCCGGCGTTAAGGCGCGGTTTAGGCGACCGCTTGCGAGGGCCAATCTTCGCGAAAAGGGTTAACCGTGTCTGACGGGAATTTAGAGCGTTTCCGTTTTTCTCGAATCACGGAAACGCTCTATCTCTTTTGTTTTCACGCAATTCCCGGCAATAGCGTTTCACGCTTTGCCTGGCAAAACCGCTACGCACTTTTGCTGGAATTGCTCTAGAATGCCTTGAAGGTCAGCGTGGTCAGCGAGCGGACGATGCCGGGAATATTGGCGATGTTGTCGTTGATGAATTTGCCGATATCCTGGCCTTCCTCGATATAGACCTTCAGCAGCAGATCGTAGTCGCCGCTTGTGGAATAGAGCTCCGAGACCAGTTCAGTCTGGTAGATGGCGTCGGCGACATCATAGGTCTTGCCGGGTGCGCATTGGAGCTGGACGAAGATCGGCTTCATGGAGATTTCCTGCAAAGTTGTTTGGAGCACATAATGGTCGAAAGCGCCATGCCGATGCAAGCCGTTCGTCACACAGCCAGGTTGGTGGTCGCTTCCGCGACGATCCAGTCACGAAAGGCGGCAAGCGGCGCATAATCGGCGCGCTCGGGCGGAAAGGCGAGATAATAGCGCTCGCGACTTTCCATTTCACGGTCGACAGCGGCGACGAGATCGCCGCGCCTGATCTCCTCCTGCATCAGGAATGTTGGCAGCAGGGCGACGCCGAGGCCGGCGATTGCCGCCTGCGCGGCGGTGGCGAACTGGTCGAAGAGCATGCCGTGGACGTTTTCGAAGGAAACGTCGTTGCTGGCGAACCACTGCTCCCAGGCGTCAGGGCGCGTCGTCAGATGCAGAAGCGGAACGGCAAGCAGATCCTCTGGCGCTTTGATCGCGTGTCGCTGCAGAAAATCAGGACTGCAGGCCGGCACCGTGCGCTCCGACATCAGGAAGGCGAGTTCGGCGCCCGGCCAGTGCGGATGGCCGAAATGGATGGCGGCGTCGATCGAATCGAGGCGGAAATCGAAGGGCGAAAGTCGGGTCACCAGATTGATGGTCACGCCGGCATTGGCGGCGAGAAAGCGCCCCAGGCGCGGCGCCAGCCAGCGCGTGCCGAAGGTCGGCAGGATGGCGAGATTGAGCGTGCCGCCATGCGGATTGGCGCGCAGGTTCAGCGAGGCGCTCGATATCCGCCGCAGCGCCTCGCGAATCTCGCGAGCATATCCGTCACCGGCAAGCGTCAGCCGCATGGTCTGGCGTTCGCGCAGGAAGAGCTCGACGCCAAGCTGCTCCTCCAGCGCACTTACCTGGCGGCTGACGGCGCTCTGCGTCAGATCGAGTTCGCGCGCCGCTGCGGTCACGCTGCCGGTGCGGGCAACCGCCTCGAAGGCGGCGAGATGCGAAATCGATGGCAGAAAACGTCTAGACGTGAGCATGGTCATTCCATTTCAGAATGGGCTATTTCCGAAATAGCGATATTTGCGGCTTTGTCGCGCGTGTAAAGAGGTTCATCCTGCAAAAACGGAATGAGCCGGAGTTTCCCAATGCCGCAAGCCTTCGTTTCCCCAGACCGCATCCGATCGCTGTTCACCGAGGCGATGTCGCAGATGTATCGGGCGGAGGTGCCGCAATACGGCACGCTGATCGAACTGGTGGCGGATGTGAATGCCGGCTGCCTCGAAAACGATCCCGATCTGCGCGAACGTCTGGCCCAAGCCGGCGAGCTGGAGCGCATCGATGTCGAGCGCCACGGTGCCATCCGGCTCGGTACGGCTGACGAGCTCTTCACCATCCGCCGGCTGTTTGCAGTCATGGGCATGCAGCCGGTCGGCTATTACGATCTTTCGGTCGCCGGTGTGCCGGTTCATTCCACCAGCTTCCGGCCCATCGACGAGGCAGCGCTCAACGTCAATCCATTCCGCGTCTTCACCTCGCTGTTGCGATTGGAGCTGATCGAGGACGAGGAGTTGCGCGGCGAAGCCGAAGCCATTCTGGCGAAACGGCGGATCTACACGCCGCGTGCCGTCGCGTTGATCGAGCGCCACGAGCAGAACGGCGGCCTGACCGAGGCGGAAGCGACGGAATTCGTCGCCGAGGCGCTGGAAACCTTCCGCTGGCATGGCGAGGCGACAGTCAGCGCCGAAACCTATAAGCGGCTGCATGATGCGCATCGGCTGATCGCCGACGTCGTCAGCTTCAAGGGGCCGCATATCAACCATTTGACGCCGCGCACGCTCGATATCGACGCGGTCCAGGCCCGCATGCCGGAACGCGGCATCACGCCGAAGGCTGTCATCGAAGGCCCGCCGCGCCGTCATTGCGATATCCTGCTGCGACAGACGAGTTTCAAGGCGCTGGAGGAAGCGATCGCCTTTTCCGATGATGATGGTGCGATTCAAGGGACGCATACCGCCCGCTTCGGGGAGATCGAACAGCGCGGCGTGGCGTTGACGGCGAAGGGCCGGGCGCTCTACGACCGGCTGCTCGCCTCGGTTCGCGGCGAGGTGCAGGTGGGCGCCGGCGGCGCCAAGGCCGGCGCCTACGACGACGAACTCGCCGCACGTTTCAAGGCACTCCCGGACAGCTGGGATGAGTTGCGCAGGGCGGATCTGGCCTTCTTCCGCTATGCCGCGACGCCTGCGGGCATTGCCGCCGCGGCCGGCAGCATGCTGCCCGGCGATCCGGAGGCGCTGATCGCCAAGGGTTACCTTGCCTTCACCCCCATCGTCTACGAAGACTTCCTGCCCGTCAGCGCGGCCGGCATCTTCCAGTCGAACCTCGGCACCGACCAGCAGCAGAACTACGCGACCCGCTCGAACCGTGACGCCTTCGAGGCAGCACTGGGTGCTACCGTTCAGGACGAGCTGGCACTTTACGCCGAACGTCAGGCTGCATCGCTGGATTCGGCACTGGCCGCGCTCGACCTTGCGGGCCTGCCGCTGAAGACCGTTGCGTGAAATGGCAAGTTCAACACTTTCTTTTATGCATTAGAGTATCCGCGATTTCGCTCTGATCGGACTGAGCCATGCTGAATGATCCGCGCTCCCACGGCCTCTGGGAAAAGACAGCGCCCGAAGCGCCGACGACCTCGCCTCTCGACGGCGCGATTTCGGCCGACGTCGTCATCGTCGGCGGCGGTTACACCGGCCTCTCTTCCGCCCTTCATCTTGCCGAAGCCGGGTCGAAGGTGGTGTTGCTGGAGGCCAAGGAGATCGGCTTCGGCGGTGCCGGGCGCAATGTCGGGCTGATCAATGCCGGCATGTGGGTGATGCCCAACGATCTGCCCAGCGTGCTCGGCCCGGTGCATGGCGAACGTCTGCTCGATCTGCTCGGCAATGCGCCGAAGCTCGTCATGGAGCTGATCGACAAACATCAGATTGCCTGCGAACTCGAACGGAACGGCACGCTGCATTGCGCGGTCGGCCCGGATGGGCTGAAGGAGATCGAGGATCGCGCGGCGCAATGGTCCGCCCGCGGCGCAGCCGTGACGCTGCTTGATGCGGCGGAAACGGCAAAGCGCATCGGCAGTGATGCCTATACCGGTTCGCTGCTCGACAAACGCGCCGGCACGCTGCAGCCGCTTGCCTATGCGCGCGGTCTTGCCCATGCCGCCTTCAAGGCCGGCGTCGCCATTCATACATCCAGTCCGGTCATCGCTACTGAGCGGAATGGCAGCCGCTGGACCGTGAAGACGGCAAGCGGCGAAGTCAGCGCCGAGTGGATCATCGTCGCGACAGATGCCTACAGCACCGGTCCGTGGGAGCAGGTGCGCAGCGAACAGGTGCATCTGCCCTATTTCAATTTTGCCACCGTGCCGCTCGGCCACAATCTGCGTCAGTCGATCCTGCCGGGGCGCGAAGGCGCATGGGATACCAAGGAAATCCTCTCCTCCTTCCGCATGGACCAGGCCGGCCGGCTCGTTTTCGGCAGTGTCGGGGCGCTGCGCAATACCGGGTTGGCCATACACAAGGGCTGGGCCAAACGCGCATTGAAGCGGCTCTTCCCTATTATCGGCGATGTCGAATTCGAGTGCGAATGGTATGGCCAGATCGGCATGACCGACAATGCGCTGCCGCGCTTCCACAAATTCGCCCCGAATGTCGTCGGCTTTTCGGGTTACAATGGCCGCGGCATTGCGCCCGGCACGGTCTTTGGTCGCACGCTGGCGGAGCATGTCCTCGGCCGGATTGGCGAAGCCGATCTGCCGCTGCCGCTGACCGCGCCCAGCAAACCGAGCTTCCGTGCGCTCAAGGAAA
Organism: Rhizobium sp. P1_B8; assembly: GCF_056406515.1. Taxonomy (NCBI): domain Bacteria; kingdom Pseudomonadati; phylum Pseudomonadota; class Alphaproteobacteria; order Hyphomicrobiales; family Rhizobiaceae; genus Rhizobium; species Rhizobium sp. P1_B8. Next base: position 93,896 of record NZ_JBFTZZ010000023.1, read on the forward strand.
TATGGTACGAAGCCGGCGCTCAGGTCGCCCATTTCGCCGATGCACGCTTCTAAGCACAATAAGATTGGAAACACGACAATGACCATCGCCGTCCTCGATCTCGCCACCGAAACCGCCAAGCTGCTTGCCGAACTCGGCGTCGATGCCAGCTGCTGTCACGGCGGCACGCTTTCCGTCACCTCGCCGGTCACCGGCAAGGAAATCGGCAAACTCAGGGAACATTCCATTTCCGAGACGAAAGCGGCGATCGAAGCGGCGCACCAGGCTTTCCTCGAATGGCGTGCTGTGCCGGCGCCGAAGCGCGGCGAACTGGTCCGCCTGCTCGGCGAGGAGCTGCGCGCCGCAAAGACGGCGCTCGGCCGTCTCGTCTCGATCGAGGTCGGCAAGATTACCTCCGAAGGCCTCGGTGAAGTGCAGGAGATGATCGACATCTGCGATTTCGCCGTCGGCCTTTCCCGTCAGCTCTACGGCCTGACGATCGCCACCGAGCGCTCGGAGCACAGGATGATGGAAAGCTGGCACCCGCTCGGCGTGATCGGCATCATCTCCGCCTTCAACTTCCCTGTTGCCGTCTGGTCGTGGAATGCGGCGCTTGCGATGGTCTGCGGCAATTCCACCGTCTGGAAGCCTTCGGAAAAGACGCCGTTGACGGCGCTTGCGGTGCAGGCGCTGTTCGAGAAGGCGCTGAAGCGTTTCGTCGCCGAGGGCGGTAGCGCACCGGCCAATCTGTCGACGCTGATCATCGGCGGCCGCGAGGTCGGCGAAGTGCTGGTCGATCATCCGAAGATCCCACTGGTGTCCGCCACAGGCTCGACGGCCATGGGCCGCGCCGTCGGCCCGCGCCTGTCGCAGCGATTTGCCCGCGCCATTCTCGAGCTCGGCGGCAACAATGCGGCGATCGTCTGCCCGACGGCCGATCTCGACCTGACGCTGCGCGGCGTCGCCTTCTCCGCCATGGGCACGGCCGGCCAGCGCTGCACGACGCTGCGCCGTCTCTTCGTCCATGCCAGCGTCTACGACCAACTGGTGCCGCGCCTGCAGAAGGCCTACGGCTCCGTCACCATCGGCAATCCGTTGGAAAGCGGTACGCTTGTCGGACCGCTAATCGACGGCCAGGCTTTCGAGAAGATGCAGGCTGCGCTTGGCGAGGCGAAGTCGGCCGGCGGCACGGTGACCGGCGGTGACCGCGTCGAAAGCGGTTCGGCTGACGCCTTCTACGTTCGTCCGGCGCTGGTCGAAATGCCTGATCAGACCGGGCCGGTCGAGCACGAGACCTTCGCGCCGATCCTCTATGTGATGAAGTATAGCGATTTCGACGACGTGCTGGCGCTGCACAATGCCGTGCCGCAGGGGCTGTCGTCGTCGATCTTCACCAACGACATGCGCGAGGCCGAGACCTTCGTGTCCGCCCGCGGTTCGGATTGCGGCATCGCCAACGTCAACCTCGGGCCATCCGGTGCCGAGATCGGCGGCGCCTTCGGTGGCGAGAAGGAAACCGGCGGCGGCCGCGAATCCGGCTCGGATTCCTGGAAGGCCTATATGCGCCGCTCCACCAACACGATCAATTACGGCAGGACGCTGCCGCTTGCGCAGGGCGTCAAGTTCGACGTCGAATAAGCCGGCTGCAAAAGTCTGCAAAGAGAGGCGGCGCTCGGGAAGCGTCGCCTTTTTTGCCAAATCGAGATTTATTCCCCTGTAACATGAAATATTTAGTCAAGATATTGTGATGGCTTTTCTGGCCAAGCCAAACTTGAAATCCGCAGTCAGGAAAAATATACGCCTCTCATCGCCCTTGGAGAGCTCGGGTGACATCGTCACGGAGGCCATCATGAACATTGCTCTTAACCGTTTTTCCCTCGCGCTTGCCGCTTCGCTTCTCTCCGCCACTGCGCTCGCTGGCAGCGCTAGTGCGCAGGACGAAGGTCTCGTCGTTTACAATGCCCAGCACGAAAGCCTGGGCCGTGAATGGATCGATGCCTTCACCAAGGAGACCGGCATCAAGGTCACCATGCGCCAGGGCAGCGACATGCAATTCGCCAACCAGATCATCCAGGAAGGCGACGCCTCTCCCGCGGATGTCTTCCTGACCGAGAATTCGCCGGCGATGACGCTGGTCGATGGCGCGGGCCTCTTCGCCCCCATCGAAAAGGAAACGCTGGATCAGGTTCCGGATCAGTATCGCCCGGCCGACGGCATGTGGACCGGCATTGCCGCCCGCACCACCGTTTTTGCCTATGACAAGACCAAGCTCACCGAAGACAAGCTGCCGAAGTCGATGCTCGACCTCGCAGATCCGGCTTGGAAGGGCCGCTGGGGAGCAGCACCTGCCGGTGCCGACTTCCAGGCCATCGTCGCCGCCCTGCTGCAGCTCAAGGGCGAGCAGTCGACGGCCGACTGGCTGAAGGCTCTCAAGGAAAACGCCACGCCCTACAAGGGCAACAGCGTCGCCATGAAGGCGGTCAACGCCGGCGAAGTCGAAGGGGCGATCATCTATCACTATTATTGGTTCGGCGATCAGGCCAAAACCGGTGAGAACAGCAAGAATGTCGGCCTGCACTACTTCAAGAACCAGGATCCGGGCGCTTTCGTCAGCGTTTCGGGCGGCGGCATCCTGAAGTCCACGCAGCACATGAAGGAAGCCCAGGCTTTCCTAAAGTTCCTCACCAGCAAGGCCGGCCAGGCAGTCCTCAAGGACGGCGATTCCTATGAATATGCCATCGGCAAGGATGCGCCTTCCAACGACAAGCTCACTCCGCTTGCCGATCTCAATGCTCCGAAGGTCGAAGCTTCGACCCTCGACAGCAAGAAGGTCGTGGAGCTGATGACGGCCGCCGGCTTGATCTAAAGCGTGGCGCGCCACACTTTAGATCTGTCGTTTTCCGCATGTCGTCGTCGCAAAACCGCGGCACACTTTTGCGCGACATGCTTAGACCTTTCTGCCGCAGGCGTCTTCCGGCCAAAACTATTGCATTTGGCTCAAGAAAACCTTAGGGCATGACGATATCCGGCAACCGCCTTTCCAAGGCGGTTGCCTTCCTTTTTCAGCGTGTAAAGGCATCGGCCTTGCTGCAGGACAACAGATTGCTCGCATCCGGCAACCAGGCGCCGGTCGCGCCGAGGGCCACGCGAATGGCTTTGCCACGCGGACGCATGCCGCACGCTTCCGTGGTCCTCCTCGCAACCATCGTCGCGATCTTCAGTCTCGTGCCGCTCGGCTTCATCGGCTGGGTGACCTACGATGTCGGCTGGGAAACGGTGAAGGCCCTGGTCTTCCGACCGCGCGTCGGTGAACTTCTCGTCAATACGATTCTCCTGGAATCGATCACCATCCCGGTGTCGATCGCGCTTGCGGTGACGCTCGCCTGGCTGACCGAGCGGACGGACATTCCTTTTGCGCGGCTCTGGGCCTGGCTGGCGATCGCTCCGCTCGCCGTGCCCGCCTTCGTGCACAGTTATGCCTGGGTCAGCCTGGTTCCCGGCATGCGCGGCCTGCAGAGCGGCGTCTTCGTCTCGGTCATCGCCTACTACCCGTTCCTCTACCTGCCGGTCGCAGCAGCATTGCGCCGCCTCGATCCGGCCATCGAGGATGCCGCGGCTTCGCTGGGGCTCAATCCGTGGCGGGTCTTCTTCCGGGCCGTGCTGCCGCAGCTCAGACTCGCCATCTGCGGCGGCTCGCTGCTGATCGCGCTGCATCTGCTTTCGGAGTACGGCCTGTTCGTCATGATCCGGTTCGACACTTTCGCGACGGCGATCGTCGACCAGTTCCAGTCCTCCTACAACAGCCCGGCTTCCAACATGCTCGGCGGCGTGCTCGTCGCCTGCTGTCTTTTTCTGCTCGGCTTCGAGGTGTTGGTGCGCGGCAACGAACGTTATGCCCGCGTCGGCTCGGGCTCGCCACGCCCCACGGACCGCCGCCGGCTGGGCTGGTTCGTGGTGCCCGCCGTTTTGCTACCTGTCATCCTGGCGGTACTGACGCTCGGCGTGCCGCTGGTGACGCTTGGCCGCTGGCTCTATCTCGGCGGCACCGATATCTGGCGCATCGAAGTCGGCAACGCTTTCCTGCAGACGATCGTGCTTGCCATTGTCGGCGGCGTGCTGGCGACGATTGCCGCAGCACCCATGGCCTGGCTTTCCGTGCGGGCGCCCGGCCGCCTCCAGCGCGTGCTCGAAGCCTGCCATTATTATGTCGGCTCGCTGCCGGGCGTCGTCGTGGCGCTGGCGTTGGTGACGATCACCGTGCGTCTCGTGCTGCCGCTCTATCAGACATTCGCAACGCTGCTCGTCGCCTATGTGATGCTTTTCCTGCCGCGGGCCATGGTCGGGCTGCGCGCCAGCATCGCCCAGGCCCCGGTGGAGCTGGAGCGCGCCGCGATGGGCCTCGGCCGCACCCCAGGCCAGGCGGTGCGGCAGATCACCATGCGGCTTGCCGCACCCGGAGCGGCCGCCAGCGTCGCGCTGGCCGCACTCGGCATCACCAATGAACTCACGGCAACATTGATGCTGTCGCCCAATGGCGTCGATACGCTGGCGACGAAATTCTGGTCGCTGACCAGCGAGATAGACTATGTCTCGGCCGCCCCTTACGCCTTCATGATGGTCGTGCTGTCGCTGCCGCTCACCCTGATGCTCTATACCCAATCGAAACGGACCGCCGGCCAATGACGCTGCTCACGATCGAGAACATCAGCAAGCGCTATGGCCCCGTCCAGGCGCTGAAGGATATTTCGCTCGAGGTCTCGGCCGGAAGCCGCACGGCCGTCGTCGGCCCGTCCGGTTCGGGCAAGACGACGCTGCTGCGCATCATTGCCGGCTTCGAGCAACCCGATGTCGGCAGAGTGACGCTGGATGGCGACCTGCTCGCGGACGGTCCGGCGACAGTACCGGCACACAAGCGCGGTATCGGCATCGTCTCGCAGGACGGCGCGCTGTTTCCGCACTTAAGCGTTGCCGAGAATATCGGCTTCGGCTTCGAACGAGGCGCAGCCGATCGCGAGAAGCGCATCGTCGAGTTGCTCGACATGGTCGAGCTCGACCGCGGCATGCTGGCGCGGCGCCCGCATCAGCTTTCCGGCGGGCAGCAGCAGCGTGTGGCGCTGGCCCGCGCGCTCGGCCGCAAGCCGCGGCTGATGCTGCTCGACGAACCTTTCTCGGCACTCGATACCGGCCTGCGAGAAAACATGCGCAAGGCGGTTGCGCGCGTGCTGCAGGCGGCCGGCATCACCACCATTCTCGTCACCCATGACCAGGAAGAGGCGTTGACCTTTGCCGATCAGGTCGCAGTGCTCAGGGAAGGACGGCTGATCCAGGCCGGATCGCCGCAATCATTGTATCTGCATCCGCGCGATCGCGAGACGGCACTGTTTCTCGGCGATGCCGTGCTGCTTCCCGCCATCATCCGAAACGGCCTTGCCGACTGCGCCCTCGGCCGCGTCGCCGTCGAGGGCAGTCGTCAGGGCAAGGCCGAGATCATGCTGCGGCCCGAGCAGATTCGTGTTGTTGCCGATGACGGCGATCGCAACTATGGCGGACGTGTCGTCGAGGTGGAGTTCGGCGGTGCGGTCTGCACTGTTGCGGTTTCGCTCGACGGCGTCGCCCTGCCGCCAATCCTGATCAAGACCTCGAGCGTCGCGCTTCCGGCGCGAGGCGACCTCGTTCGCCTCGACATCGCCGGCAAGGCGCATGTCTTCGAGAGCTAGAGCCTTTCCGGGATAGATTGAGGCATTCTGCCGGAGCCGGTTTTCGTCAGGCAAAGGCGATTGGCGAAGGGCATACCCCTTGGTACGTCCGAGTCGATCGCCTTTGCCCTGGCGGAAAGATGCCCGGCCCTTCGGGTTGGCTGAAACGGGCCGGCTGATCGACCGGCCGGCTTGGCCGTAGAGCTTGGCTACGACGCGCGCCGGCCGGTCGACCATCCGACTCCGTTTGAGCCAACAGAATGCTTCAATCTAACCCGGAAAGGCTCTAAACCAAGAGCCCGCACCTCCTATCGGACGCGCGGGCTCTGTTGTTTTCGTTTTCGCGTCATCCTCTCCGGAAATCCGCTTCGATTTCCGGGCTTGTGCGCTAGGAGCTGTGGACAGTTACCTGAGCCACAGGATTGTTGCGGCAATTGCGATCATTGCCCGATAGTTTCGGGCGGTTTTCTCGTATCTGGTGGCGATGCGTCGAAATTGTTTGAGTTTGGAGAAGCAGCACTCGATCAGATGACGCTG
>NZ_JBFTZZ010000024.1:0-100664 GCF_056406515.1 Rhizobium sp. P1_B8
CCAGTTCTACGGCCAAGCCGGCCGGTCGATCAGCTGGCCCGTTTCAGCCAACCCGAAGGGCCGGGCATCTTTCCGCCAGGATCAAAGGCGATCGGCTCGGACGTACCGGGAGGTATGCCCGTCGCCAATCGCCTCTGCCCTGACGAAAACCTGCTCCGGCAGAATGCTTCAATCTAACCCGGAAAGGCTCTAGGCCACTGCCAAACGCCTTATGGCCTCGCACACGGCACGGAAGCCGTCCCGCGCGCCATCGCTCATGTGGCGGGCGCGCAGCCACGCGTGCACCATCTGCGGCTCCTCCCGGAACCAGACTTCGACGCCCTCCGCGGTGAGCCGGGCGGCATAGTGCCGGCCGTCGTCCCGGAGCGGATCGAAATGCGCGACCGTGATGAAGGCCGGCGGCAGCCCGGCAAGCGAAGCTGCCTGCAGTGGTTCGGCAATCTCGTTGCCTGCTGGCGCCCGCAAGATCTCGCGATAATAGGCGACATCCGCTGTCGTCAATCCGGGGGCCGCGGCCATTTCGACATAGGAGCCTGCAGTAAGGTCACCGCCGAGCGCCGGATAGATCAGGACTTGGCCGACGACGCCTGACAGGCCCGCGTCGCGCGCGCGCAACGCAAGGCCCGCCGCAAGATTGGCCCCAGCGCTGTCGCCGATCAGCACGACCTTGCTGTTGGCGGAAAGCAGATGTTTCAACACGGTAAAGCCGTCATCCGTCTGTGCCGGCCAGCGATATTCTGGGGCTAGCCGGTAATCGACCGAAACAAGTTCTGCGCCGGCAAAATCAGCAATCTCGGCGCAGATGGCATGATGGCTCTCGAGCGAACCGACAACGAAGCCACCGCCATGAAGATAGAGCAGAATGGTGCGCGTGCTGATTTTCCGCGGACGGTAACGCCGGATCGGTATGCGCTGGAGCATGCCGTCCGCAAAGATCATCTCCGGGGGCAGCGGGCGATCGAAGCGTGCGCAGAGAGCGTCGTACCAATGTCGCTGCTGTTCGATCGATGCTTGAACGGCGTCTGGCGGATAGAAGGCATCGCAAATCGCGAGAAACTGCAGGATGCCCTTTTCGGTGGGGGCAGGTGGTTGAGCGGACATGGAGGTCCTTTCGCGATTTGGGACGTGACAGGTCATGTCCCTGGCCGACTCTGTCCTCATCATGCGCCTACGTGGCGTGAACAACCTGTCTGGTCGCGACCCGTGAATGTCGCGCCAACTCAAAATTCCCGATAATTTTTTGGCCATCGACCCAAGGAAAGCCATCCGAGAAACGTCTCAATCTGGAAATAGCATCTTGCTTGGCAGCATGGGGTAGGTGCGGAATTGGACGCGGAGCTCATAGAACGAGCGCAGGGCGGCGACCGGGAGGCCTTCGGGCAACTGGTCTCGCGCCATTATGATTTCGTCCATGCGACGGCGTGGCGTTGGTCGGGCAGTTCCACGCACGCCGACGACATTGCCCAGGAAGTCTGCGTCAAGCTCGGCGCGGCCATCCGCAGCTTTCGCGGCGCCAGCCGCTTCAGGACATGGCTCTACACTCTGACGCTCAACGCCGCCCGCGACCATAGACGCAAGCTTGCACGAGAGGCGCAGACATTCCGCGCTTACGCAGCCGAACCACCGCAGGATGCGCCGGGCGAAAATGACGACGAGATATCGAGCGAATTGTGGGCGGCCGTGCGCGCCTTGCCGGAGAGGCAATGCGACGCCGTGCTGCTCGTTTACGGCGAAGGTCTCAGCCATTCGGCTGCTGCCGATATCATGGGCTGCTCGGAGGCGACCGTGTCCTGGCAGGTCCATGAGGCGCGCAAGAGGCTGAAGGCCGTGCTTGGGAAGGAAGAGGTATGACCGTGGACAAGGAACTCGAAAAGCTCTCCCACTCCACACCGCCGGCAGCGACGCCGGAGGCGCGCGCGCGCGCGCTTACTGCTGCGATGCAGGCCTTCGACACCGCCGGAAATAATGCGCTGGCGCCCCAAGGAAATGCGAAAGGCTGGCGTCAAAGCTCCATCATCAACTGGATATGGAGCCCTGCCATGAACAAGAAATTCCTCGCCGGTTCAGCCCTTGCGACGCTGCTCGTCATTCCGGCCGCCGGTTATCTCGCGATCGAGCTGACCCGCAACGGATTGCCGATCGTCGACCAGACTGAGATCGCCGGCAACCTTTCGCGAGGTGAGGCGTCGAAACAACCGGTCGCGGTCGCGCCGCAAGCACCGGCCGAAAACGGTACCCTGGCTGAGCAATCTGTCGTTGACGCGCAAGCGCTGCAGGACAAGGAGACACCGGCCGTCGCGAAACCCGGCGCGGCGCGGATATCCGAATTCGACGCCAACAACATCGCCGCCCTCACGAACAAATCGGAGGGTTCCGCCACGGCACTTGGGGCCGCCAAACGCTCTGCGCCGGCCGCTCCCGGCATCGCCCCCCAGCAGCAATTGGCCGAACCGATGGCCGTCATCGCCCCCTCGCCTGCTCCGCCTGCGGAGGGGCGTGTCCAGATTCAGCTCGATCCCAATCGCGAGCGGTTTGCCAATGCCGCGGCAAATCCGATCAAGAGCGTCGCGACGGATCCGGTCTCGACCTTTTCCGCCGATGTCGACAGCGCGTCCTATGCCTTCGTCCGCCGGTCCCCGTGGAACCACGACACGGAATTGATGCATGTGGCGATCAAGGGCTATGACATCGCGCCGGCGACCACGCCGCATGCCAATCTGGTCTTCCTGATCGACGTGTCGGGTTCGATGGACGAGCCAGACAAGCTGCCGCTGCTCAAGAGCGCCTTCCGGCTCCTCGTCAACAGGCTGAAGGCCGACGATACCGTCTCGATCGTCACCTATGCAGGCAATGCCGGCACCGTGCTGACGCCGACACGCGTGGCGGAGAAATCGAAGATCCTGTCGGCGATCGACAAGCTGGAGCCCGGCGGCTCGACCGGCGGCGCCGAAGGCATCGAGGCGGCCTACGATCTTGCCAAACAGGGCTTCGTCAAGGACGGCGTCAACCGCGTGATGCTGGCGACGGACGGCGACTTCAATGTCGGCCCGTCGAGCGACGAGGATTTGAAGCGGATCATCGAGGAGAGACGCAGGGACGGCATCTTCCTCACTGTTCTCGGTTTTGGGCGGGGCAATCTCAACGATGCCCTGATGCAGACGCTGGCGCAGAACGGCAACGGCAGTGCTGCCTATATCGACACCCTGGCGGAGGCGCAAAAGACGCTAGTCGAAGAAGCCGGATCGACGCTGTTTCCGATCGCCAGCGACGTCAAGTTCCAGGTTGAGTTCAACCCGGAACGGATCGCCGAGTACCGCTTGATCGGCTACGAGACGCGGGCGCTGAAGCGCGAGGACTTTAACAATGACCGTGTCGATGCCGGCGATATCGGCTCCGGCCACAGCGTCACGGCGATTTACGAGATTACGCCGAAGGGAAGTCCCGCGGTCATGAATGACGACCTGCGTTATGGCGCCGCCGATAGGGCGCCGGCCGCGAACGCCGATACCGCGCATCAAGGCGAGCTTGCCTTCGTCAAGATGCGTTACAAGCGGCCGGGCGAGGACAAGAGCGCCCTCATCACCACGCCCGTCAACGACGGCAACGCCGTCGCCGCCGTCGATGCCGCGCCGCAGGATGTCCGGTTCTCGGTGGCCGTCGCCGCCTTCGGTCAGAAACTGAGCCGGATCGCCGCCGTCGATTCCTATTCTTACCAGGCGATCGCCGATCTCGCCGCGGCATCGCGGGGAACGGACACTTTCGGCTACAGGTCGGATTTCCTCAGCCTCGTTCGTTTGGCGGACGGCCTCGGCCAACGGTGAGGCAAGACGTAAAAACCGCGGCAAACGAGAGGCCGTCCCGGAAGGCGGCCTCTTTTCGGCGTTATCCGAGTCTCGATCCGTTGGCAGTCAGATAAACAGCGTAAAGAGAGGTGCTCGCGGTGATGAAGAGACGGTTCGATCTCTCTCCGCCGAAAGTGACGTTGGAGACGCCCTCGGGAATATGGATCTTGCCGAGCAGCGTTCCATCCGGATCATAGGCGTGGACACCATCGCCGGCGCTCGTCCATATCCTGCCTTTGCGGTCGACGCGAAAACCATCGAACAGACCTGAGGTGCATTCTGCGAAAACGCCGAGATCGGTCAGCCTGCCCTCATTCGAGACTGCGAGCTTTCTGATGTGGCGCGGACCGCCGGGCAGATGCGTTGCGCCGGTGTCTGCAACATAGAGCACCGTCTCATCCGGGGAAAAAGCCAGCCCGTTCGGCTTGACGAAATCGGACGTCACCTGATCGGTCGTGCCCGTTGCCGGATCATGCTGGTAGACGTGGCATCCGCCGATTTCCTCCTCGCCGTAGTCGCCCTCATAGTCGTGGAGGATGCCGTAGCTCGGATCGGTGAACCAGACGGTCCCATCGGACCTGACGGCGACGTCATTTGGAGAATTGAGCCGCTTGCCTGCAATTCGATCGGCCAGAACGGTGATCCTGCCGTCGAATTCGGTTCGCGTGACACGGCGCGTCAGATGCTCGCAGGTGATGAGCCGTCCCTGATTGTCGACAGTGTTGCCATTCGCGTTGTTGCTGGGCGAGCGGAATACCGATGTGTGCCCGCTGGTATCGTCGTAGCGCATCATCCGGTTGTTGGGGATGTCCGAGAAAACCAGATAGCGCCCGGCGGCAAACCAGGCCGGCCCCTCCAGCCAGCGGCCACCCGTCCAAAGCCGCTCGACGCGAACGTGACCGACGAAGCAGCTTTCAAAGCGCGGGTCGAGAACCTCAAAACCCGTACCGTCAATTTGCCCGAACATGATGCTCCTCCGTTTCCTCTAATTGTTATCGATATCATCTTGTCGCGTTTTGAGGGGTTCGTATAGACATCGATCTGCCGACCGCTGCGAAAAAACTTGGTTTTCAGACTTTGGAACGGTGCATTCCTGCAATAATATTGATTGTGCGATGATAGCGATAACTTTATCGTGTCTTGAATTGCCCAACTCGGAAGCTTTGTGAAAGCGGAGACCAGTGAAAAACGAGGATGAGCCGAAAGACAAGCGTCTCAAGCCGGGAGACGCTCAAAAGCTGACGATGGCGGAGGTCGCCAAATATGTCGGCGTCTCCGCCATGACCGTCTCGCGTGCCTTTCGCCAGGATGCGAGCGTTTCCGAGGAGACCCGCAAGCGCATCATGGAAGCCGTCGACGCGCTCGGCTATGTGCTCGATCTGTCGGCCGGCAGTCTTTCGTCGCGGCGGAGCGGTTTCATCGCCGCCCTGGTGCCTTCCATCAACAATTCGAATTTTTCCGACACCGCACGCGGCATTACCGATGCGCTGCAGAATACCGGCCTTCAACTCCTTCTCGGCTATACCGACTATTCGGCGGAGAAAGAGGAAGAGCTGATCGAGGCGATGCTGCGCCGCCGCCCTGAAGGCATCATCCTGACCGGTGGTTCGCACACGGCACGCGCGCGGCGCATGCTCGCAAAAGCCGGCATTCCCGTTGTCGAGACCTGGGAACTTCCGGAAAATCCGATCAATCAGGTCGTCGGCTTTTCCAACAGCGAGGCGATGGCCTTGCTGGTGCGGACGCTGGCCGGCCAGGGATATCGGAAGTTCGGCTATATCGGCGGAACGACGGCGCGCGATACGCGCGGCAGCCAGCGGCGAAGCGGTTTCCAGAAAACTGTCGAAGAACTCGGCCTGGGGCCGGGACGGATGATTTCCTTCGGCGTCCCGCCTATCACCATGGAACAAGGCGGCCAGGCAATCGTCAGCCTGCTGGAGCGCTGGCCTGATACAGAAGTGGTTCTCTGCGTCTCCGACCTTTCCGCCTTCGGCGCCATCATGGAATGCACGCGCCGGGGAATGAAGGTTCCGCGGGACATCGCCATTGCCGGTTTCGGCGATTACGAGATCTCGTCCATCTGCCATCCGCGCATCACCACCATCAATGTCGATTGTTATGGCATCGGCCGTCAGGCGGCCGCCCGCCTGCTGGATGCCCTCCATACCGGCAACTCGACCGGCGATGAGATCACATTGACCGGCTACAAGGTTGTCTTGCGCGAAAGCACGGATCGTAACGGCGCGCCGTCCGCTTAAGTACTGCAGCGCCGCGCGTCTTTTCACATGCGCGGCGCCGTAACACTTTGAAGGCAATTTTATCCCTACATCGATTCCGATCTAAGGAGTTATGCAGCCGGTCAAAAGGCGATCTGGACTTTCATGGATTTGCTGCGGTCGCCCGCCAGTTCGAAGGCGGCGACGGCCTCTTCGATCCCGAAAACACCTGTGAGCAGTGGATTTAGATCGACGCGGCGCGCGTTGATCAGCTCGACGGCGAGCGCAAATTCCTCGTGAAAACGGAATGTGCCGCGCATCTCGATTTCCTTCGCCACGATCATGTTCTGTGGAATGGAAACATCGCCGCCAAGGCCGAGCTGCACGAGAATGGCGCGGGGCTTAAGCGTCTCCAGGCCCGCACGCACCGCCCGCTCATTGCCTGACGCCTCGAACATGACATCGAAGTATCCCTTGTCAGCGCTGTAAGCCGCAAGGTCGGAAGCATGCGTGGCAACATTGATCGTTCGATCCGCGCCGCTGGTGCGGGCAATTGCCAGAACGCTGTCGGTCACGTCGGTCGCAACGATCTCGCGGGCGCCGAGAACGCGCGCCGCGACGATCGCCAACATCCCGATCGGGCCGCAACCCGTAACAAGGACCCGTTTGCCGAGCAGCGATCCGGCGCGGTTTGCCGCATGCAACGTCACCGCAAAGGGTTCGGCAAAGGCGGCCTCGTGAATGGAGATGCCATCGGCGACCTTGTGGCATTGCCAGCGCTCCGCCACCAGCCGCTGGCGAAAGCCACCCTGAATATGCGGCATCGGCATGGCACTGCCGTAAAACCGCATGTTGAGGCAGTGGTTTTGCTGCCCCTTCAGGCAATATTGGCAATGGTTGCACGGCCGGCTCGGGGAAACCGCGACACGGTCTCCCACGGCAAGATCGGTGACGCCGGAGCCCAGCGCCTTGACCGTGCCGGCGATCTCATGGCCGAGGATCATCGGTTCGCGCAGGCGAACGGTGCCGAAACCGCCGTGATTGTAATAATGCAGGTCGGAACCGCAGATGCCGCCGGCTTCGATGGCAATCTCCACCTGCCCGGCGCCCGCAACCTCCGGCTCGCGCTCTTCGATCCTCAGATCCTTGGCGGCATGAATGACGATGGCTTTCATATCGGGATCCTCACACGACGGGAGTTGGAAGCGGGCTGCCTGCAAAATGCGCAGCGAGATTGTCTCTGACCAGTTGGCCCATGGCCTTGCGGGTCTCGACAGTGCCAGAGCCGTGATGGGGCTGCAACACGACGTTTTGGAGGGTCAGGAAACGGGCATCGATCCTGGGTTCGTTCAGGAAGACATCAAGGCCAGCAGCCTGGATGGTGCGGTCTTGAAGGGCCGCGATCAGCGCCTCTTCGTCGACGGTCGTCCCGCGCGAAACATTGATCAAGATGCCGTTCGGACCGAGCGCTTTAAGCACCTCAGCATTGATGATTTTCATGGTCGCCTCCCCACCGGGGACGATGACGATCAGAAAGTCGGCCCAATCCGCAAGCGCGATCAGGTCGGGTTCATAGGCGTAAGCTACATCCGTGTGGTCATGGCGGGCGAAATAGGAGATGTCGCAGCCGAAAGCGGCAGCCCTCTTGGCGATCGCCTTGCCGATCCGCCCCATGCCGGCGATCCCCACTTTCTTGCCCGAGACGCGCGTCACCAGCGGCATGGCGACACTGCCCCACTGGCCGGAGCGGACCAAAACATCGGCCTGCGGGACCTGCCTCGCCGTGGCAAGCAGCAGTCCGATGGCGATATCGGCGACATCTTCGGTCAGCACATCAGGGGTATTCGTGACGCGAATGCCGTTGGCGCGGGCATAGGACAAGTCGATTGCGTCGGTGCCGACGCCGTAACAGGAGACGATTTCCAGTTTCGGCAATTGCGCCATCAGTTCTGCAGACGCTCCGAGTTCGCCTCGGGTCGCTATGGCGCGAATATCCTTGCCGACCCTGGAAATCAGCTCGTCCCGGTCTGCCGCTTCCCACAGGCGATGGACGCGGTAGTTCGCCTCCAGATCCACCATGTCCCATTCCGGATAAGCTCCAGCCATCAAGATTTCTACCTCAGGCATTCCGTTTCCATCCCGCATTTTGACAGTTGATTATGTTATCGATAACATATAATTCGGAAAAGGGATGTCAAGTGAGTTTCGCCGTCAGCGGCAGTTGAAGCCGTCGCCTGCGGGGAGACTGGAGGAGTGATTTACATGAAGAACTTGTTTGATCTTACCGGACGCCGTGCCCTGATCACCGGCTCCAGCCAGGGGATCGGCTATGCCCTGGCCGAAGGCCTGGCGCAGCATGGCGCCGAGGTGATCATCAACGGCCGCACACCCGAAAGCGTCAAACGCGCGGTCGAGAGCCTCAAGGATCAGGGCCTGTCTGCCCATGCGGCGATCTTCGACGTGACCAGCAAGGATGCTGCCAAAGAAGGCATAGACGCGATCGAAGCCGATATCGGGCCGCTCGACATCCTGATCAACAATGCCGGCATGCAGTTTCGCACGCCGCTGGAAGATTTTCCGGCGGACAAATGGGAGCTGCTGCTGACCACCAATATTTCGAGCGTGTTCTACGTCGGCCAGGCAGTGGCCAAACCCATGATCGCCCGCGGCCAGGGCAAGATCATCAACATCGCCTCCGTTCAAAGCGAACTGGCGCGCCCCGGCATTGCTCCCTACACCGCGACCAAGGGCGCGGTGCGCAATCTGACCCGCGGCATGTGCGCCGACTGGGCCAAGTACGGTCTGCAGATCAACGCGATTGCGCCGGGCTATTTCAAGACGCCGCTCAACCAGGCACTCGTCGACAATCCGGAGTTCTCGTCCTGGCTCGAGAAGCGGACGCCGGCCGGACGCTGGGGCAATGTTGAGGAACTGGTGGGTGCCGCTGTTTTCCTGTCAGGCCGCGGTTCGTCTTTCATCAACGGGCATACGCTGTATGTCGACGGCGGCATTACGACCTGCCTCTGATAGAGACGAGATGATGGATTTCGAGAAGAAGGCACCGCCTCTGGCTGTCGTCGTCATGGGCGTCAGCGGCTGCGGCAAATCCTCGGTCGGAGAACGCGTCGCTGCTCAAAACGGCATGGTGTTTGTGGAAGGCGACCAACTCCACCCCGCTGGAAATGTCGAGAAGATGGCGCAGGGCATACCGCTTACTGACGACGACCGCCTACCCTGGCTCGACCGGATCGGCGAGGAACTAAGGACCGCGCAAGAAACGTCGCAAGGATTGGTGATTTCCTGTTCGGCGCTGAAGAGAAGCTATCGGGACAGGTTGAGGCAGTCGGCGGGTGGGCGTCTGGCCTTTGTTTTCCTCGAAGGATCCCGCGACCTGTTGCTGTCGCGGATGCAGGCTCGCCGGGGCCATTTCATGCCGGCGTCGCTGCTCGACAGCCAGCTGCAGACGCTGGAGCCGCCGACCGGTGAAGCTGGTGTTGTGACGGTGGCGATCGATAATGCGTTGGATGATATTGTGGCGCTGGCTTGCAAGGGACTGAGCGGCATGGCCGTCAAGGGAGGAGATTATCATGCAGGATGACTACAGAGCAGATGTCGCCGTCATCGGTGCCGGCATCATGGGAACCGCGATCATCACCCGATTGATCGAAACCGGGCATAAGGTCTCCGTCTTCGACCTGGATACCGAAAAAGTCGCGGTTTTGGCGGCCAAGGGCGCACGCGCGGCCGGCTCCGTGGAGGAGGCGGTCTCACGGTCGGCGTTTTGTGTGCTGAGCCTCAATCACGCAAATATTGTTCGCGCTGTCGTCTTCGGCGAAAAGGGTGTTGCGGCGGCTGCAAATGCCGACAAGCTGCTGATCGACATGTCGTCGATCGACCCCGCCGAGACGGTTGAGATGGCGATGCGGCTGCGTCAGGAAACGGGCATGGCATGGGTGGATTGCCCGCTCTCCGGCGGCGTGCCAGGTGCGCTGAGCGGACGCCTGACGATTATGGCCGGCGGCAGCCCTGAGGATTTCGAACGGGCGCGCGTGGTGATGCGGCATCTTGCCGCCAATTACACGCTGATGGGTGTATCCGGCGCCGGGCAGACCACCAAGCTGATCAATCAGCTGTTTTGCGCCGTGCTGTTTCAGGCCGTCGCCGAGGCGGTCAAGCTCGCCGAAGCTGGCGGCGTCGATCCGGCCGCCATTCCGGCAGCCCTTGCGGGCGGCAGGGCGGACAGCCGGATAATGCAGGAATTCATGGCGAAATTCGCCGCCCGGGATTTCTCGCCGACAGGCAGAATCGACAACATGTTGAAGGACCTGGATTCACTTCAGGCCTTCGCGCTGAAGACCAAGACGCCATTGCCGATGACCGGCTCCGTGGTCGAAATTCACCGCCTGCTCTGCGCTGCCGGCCTCGGGCCGAAGGACTCCGCCGAGATGATGCGTCTTCTCGACGGATTTCAGGCCGGCTGACGTCAATCTCGCTGAGAAATTCGAGATCGTCATCTTTCCGCTTGACCATCCATAAATGTTATCGATAACATACGATCAATGACAACCGCAGCTTTGGGAGGAGCCTCAGTGGAAGCCAAGAGACTGCTGGAGTTCCAGTCGATCACCAAGAGCTTCGGCGGCACGCAAGCGCTGCGGGACGTCTCGATCGATCTGCGCGAGGGCGAAATCCTCGCGCTGCTGGGGGAAAACGGCGCCGGCAAATCGACACTCATCAAGACGCTTGCGGGCATCTACAAGCCCGATAGCGGCGACATCCTGTTTCGCGGTCAGAGCTACCATCATCGCCCCCCGAAGCCGAACGAGCGACAGCCGGTTGCCTTCATCCACCAGGATCTCGGTTTGATCGAGTGGATGACGGTCGGCGAGAACATGGGCCTGTCGCAGGGTTTCTCGATGCGTCGCGGCCTGATCGACTGGAACAGGACGCAGGCGCGTGCCAAGGAAGCGTTGAAACTGGTCGGCTGCGATTTCGATCCCACCACGCGGGTCTCGGCGCTGTCGCGCACCGAAAAATCGCTTGTCGCCATCGCCCGTGCACTTGCCGTCGAAGCCGACGTGCTGGTGCTCGACGAGCCGACGGCGAGCCTTCCCGCCGATGAAGTCGATCGGCTGTTCAACGCGATCCGCCCCTTAAAGGATCGCGGCGTCGGCATGATCTACGTCTCCCACAGGCTGGACGAGATTTTCCGGATTGCCGATCGGGTCGCCGTTCTGCGCGACGGATGCATGGTGGGACAGAAGCCCGTCAGCGCGACGACCCCCGACGAGCTGGTGACGATGATCATCGGCCGCAGCGGTGACAGCCTCTTTTCCAAGACCCAGATCACGCCCGGCAAGGCAATCGTCAAGGTTCGCGATCTCGTTTGCGCCGGCACAGGCCCGATATCGTTCGATATCCGCGAGGGCGAGCTTCTGGGCTTGGCTGGATTGCGCGGCGCCGGTCAGGAACGGATCGGCCGCGCCCTGTTCGGTTGCGAGCCCTTCAACGGCTCGGTTCTGCTGCATGACGAGGCCCCCGACCTTTCCAGTCCGCGGCGGGCCATGGCGTCGGGCATCGGCTTGATTGCTCGTGACCGGACGGAGGAATCAGTGGCGCTCTCGCTTTCCATTCGGGAAAATACCTATCTCAATCCGGGAGCCGTCGGACGTGGGCTTTTGTCCTTCCTGTCGCCGCGCGGCGAAGCCGATCTTGCCCATAAGATCGGCCATTCCGTCGGCCTGCGGCCGAACGATCCGGATCTGCCGGTGGAGGCCCTGTCGGGCGGCAATCAGCAGAAAGTGGTCGTCGGCCGCTGGCTGGCGACCGGCCGCAAGCTGTTGGTCGCAGAAGATCCGACCGCCGGCGTCGATATCGGAGCGCGCGCGGAGATCTACCGTCTGATCACCCAGGCGCTCGAGGCCGGTCTCGCGGTTGTCGTGGTGTCGACGGACTTCGAGGAAATCGCCCATATCTGCCACCGCGCGCTGGTTTTCTCGCGCGGCAAAATCGTCAGCGAACTGACTGGAAGCGCTCTGACGACGGAGGCGGTCATCACGGCCGCCTCCGCGTCGGAAGCCGCTTGAGCCATCGGGAGAACAGCCATGCAATCCATTGAATCCACGGCTCTGGAGCCGACCAAGAGCGAAATGGCCGGTCTGTCCACCGGACAGAAGATCGGGCGCCTGATCCCGGTTTACGGTTTGGTGATCCTGACCGTCGGTCTGATCGTGATCTTCTCGATCCTTCTGCCCGATACGTTCCCGACCGTGTTGAACGTCCGCTCGATTGTATCAGACAAGGCAATCATTGCGCTTCTGTCGCTGGCTGCGATGATCCCGATGGCATCCGGTCGCATTGATCTGACCGTCGGCTATGGCATCGTGCTCTGGCACATCCTCGCCATCAGCCTGCAAACGGCCTACGGCCTGCCCTGGCCGGTCGCGGTTGTCATCGTCCTCGCCCTCGGCGTCCTGACCGGCTTCATCAACGGGCTGCTGGTCGAAGTCGCAAAGATCGACAGTTTCATCGCAACACTCGGCACCGGAACGGTTCTCTACGCGCTTGCCCTCTGGCACACCGGCGGGCGGCAGGTGGTCGGCGTCCTGCCGGAGGGATTCTATGCGCTGAACGGCACCATGCTGTTCGGCCTGCCGATCACCGGCTTCTACGTGCTGCTGATTGCGATCTGCATGTGGATCGTGCTCGAATACCTGCCGATCGGCCGCTACCTCTACGCCATCGGCGCCAATCCCAAGGCGGCCGCCCTCAATGGTATTCCGGTCCGTAAATTCGTGATCGGCGCCTTCGTCACTTCGGGTCTGCTTGCGGCCCTGACCGGGGTTCTTCTCGCCTCGAAGCTGCGGATCGGCCAGGCGAGCGTCGGCCTCGAATATCTCCTGCCGGCGCTTGTCGGCGCGTTCCTCGGATCGACGACGATCAAGCCCGGACGGGTGAACGTCTGGGGCACCTTGATCGGCGTCATCATCCTGGCGGTCGGAATATCAGGAATTCAGCAATTCGGCGGGTCGTTCTTCGTCGAACCGCTGTTCAACGGTGTGACCCTGCTGATTGCCATCGGCATAGCAGGTTACGCCCAGCGCAAGCGCGGAGCTGTGAGGAGGATCACACCCGCATCCAAATGAGGATGCCGGCTCATCCCGGCATTTCATAACAAACAAAATGGAGGAGTGAACATGAAGCGCAGAACGTTATTGCAGGCAACGGTCGCAACCGTCGCCGTTATGTTGAGCATGCCGGCATTCGCCGATTCCATGACCGATGCCAAGGCTGTGGTCGAAAAGTATGCTTCCAAGGTGAGCGCCTGGGATGGCCCGACGAGCGGCCCCAAGGGCGCTGCCGGAAAGAACATCGTCATACTTGCGGGCGATATGAAAAACGGTGGCATCCTCGGCGTGGTCAATGGCGTGCAGGAAGCGGCAGGCGCGCTCGGCTGGACGGTGAAGGCGCTTGACGGCGCCGGTTCAATCGGCGGACGGACCGCGGCGTTCGGCCAGGCCATGGCGCTAAAGCCGGATGGCATCATCATCAACGGCTTTGACGCGGTCGAACAGAAGCCGGCGATGGAAGCAGCCAAGGCTGCCGGCATTCCAATGGTTTCCTGGCACGCCGCCTCGGCCGTCGGTCCGGTTCCCGAGGTCGGTGTCTTCGCAAATGTGACCACCGATGCGATGGAAGTGTCGAAGTCCGCGGCGGACTGGGCTTTTGCCGATGCCGGCGGCAAGCCGGGTGTCATCATCTTCACCGACTCCACCTATGCGATCGCGATCGCCAAGGCCGATCGCATGAAGAAGGAGATCGAGGATCTTGGCGGCACGGTGCTCGAATATGTCGACACGCCGATTGCCGAAACCTCTCAACGCATGCCACAGCTCACCACGTCGCTTCTGCAGAAGTATGGCGCGAAGTGGACGCATTCCCTGGCGATCAACGACCTCTATTACGACTTCATGGGACCTTCGCTCGCCTCGGCCGGCATTGCAGGCGACGGAAAGCCGGTGAACGTCGCAGCCGGCGACGGTTCGGAAAGCGCCTATCAGCGTATCCGCGCCAAGCAGTTCCAGGCCGTCACGGTCGCCGAGCCGCTCAACCTCCAGGGCTGGCAGCTCGTCGACGAATTGAACCGCGCCTTTGCAGGCGCTCCATGGTCCGGCTATGTGTCGCCGCTCCATGTGGTGACCAGCCAAAACGTCGAGTTTGACGGTGGACCGAAGAACAGCTTCGATCCCGACAACGGCTATCGCGATCAATACAAGAAAATCTGGGGCAAATAACCCTCCCAATCAGGGCGTATCGACCGATACGCCCTGATATTCCGACAACACACCACCATCGATCCAGCTCCGGCGAGTTTTGGAAAAGAGAACCTATGATCATTCGTTATGCTTTGTTTGAAGGCGAAATCCATTCCGGGCGGGAAGAAGAATTCCGCGAATTCGTGCGGCAGCGGCTCGTCCCTCTCTGGACGAAATTTCCGGGCGCCGAGGAAATACGAGTGCTGGATGGGATGGAGCGCGACGAGGGCGCCCCGGTCTACGCCATGGCCTTGGCCATTCGCTACCCCGATATGGATGCGGTGAAGGCGGCACTTCTCTCCGATGTGCGGTCCGAGAGCCGCGAAGTCACCGGCGAACTCCTGCAACTCTTCACCGGCAAGGTGCATCACCACGTATTCTCGGCCAATGAATACGCACCACATATTGCCTGACATCAGGCGAGCCTGACGTTCCGACGGTTCGGGCGCCTGAAAGGTGGTTGAACAAAGACCCGTAAAGCGCCCGCGGACGACGGTCCCAGGCGCTTTTTTCACGCCTGCTAACGCCGATCATCCTGCGAAGGCGCCGGATGCGATCGTTCCGGTTGCTCGACTTTTGGGGACAATTTTCCACCAGCGGCGCTTTTATTAAACTAAATAGTCTATCGATTTAGTAGATTATCCGCCATCTTACCGTGCATCGTTCCTGCAAACAACAATCCGAAACGGGAAGATCGACGATGACATTGGCAAAGACATTCAAAATTGCGTTGTTCAGTCTGCTTGGTCTCAGTGCCATTCATGGTCTGGCGTCAGCCCAGACAGACGTCCCCCTGCTTTCCAAAGTGCCGCCAGGCACGGTGCTGACGATCGGCGATCCGGTCACTCAGAAAGCTCTCGATGTGTCCGGCCTCGACAAAGAGCTCAGTTTTGAAGTCAAATGGGCCAATATCAGCGGCGGGCCGCAGACATCGGAAGCTTTCCGCGCCCATGCGCTCGATGTCGGATCGGTGGCCGAGATCCCCTCGATTTTCGCCAACTGGAACAACCTGCCCGTCCGCAACATCGCCTATCGCGAACGCCGTGACCCGATCGCCAATCCCATCTATCGCTTCGGCATCGCACCGGGCGTAGCCGTCAAGACGCTGGCGGATTTCCGCGGCAAACGCATCGCCTTCAGCCCGGGGCAGGCTCAGGGCACGCTCGTTCTGCGTGCCCTCCATGCCGCAGGCTTGAAGAGCGGCGACGTCACCTTGGCGGAACTGCCAAGCACCAGCGACGTCTATCCGAAGGCATTGGCGAGCAAGCAAGTCGACATCGCACCGCTCGGCGGCGTCTATATCAGGCGCTATATCACCCAATACGGATCGGACGGAGCGACCCTCGTGGAGCACGGCCTGCGGGACGATCCGAGCCATCTTTATGCGCCGCAATGGGTTCTGGACGACCCCGCCAAGGCGGCCGCGCTCGCCGAATATGTCGGTCTGTGGGCACGCGCCACCGAATGGGTGAACCGGAACCCGGATCTCTGGATCAAGGAATATTACGTCGGTCAGCAGGGCCTTAGCCAGGAGGACGGGGAGTTTCTCGTCAAGCTGACCGGCGAACAGATCGTTCCCGCCGATTGGAGCGAAGTGAAGAAGCGCCACCAGGAAACCATCAACCTGCTGGCGGACGAGCTCGGCTACAAACCCTTCAATGTAGAGCAGATTTTCGACAACCGCTTCGAAAAGCTCGGTGCCGCGGCTTTGGCCAAGAGCCAGTAACGTTCGACACCCTTCGGAGAGGAGATCTGAAACATGGCAACCACTTGGGATGCAGATGAGGCGAAACTATCCCTGACAACAAGCGGGAGAGTTCATGGAGGCCCGCGCGCGACAAAGCCGGCCGGTCCGGCTAGCTCTGCTGGCCCCCGCGCCCGGCGCAGGCTGGGTCCCGGACCCGCGATCCCTTTCGGGTTGCAGATCGGGCCGGTATTGCTTGTCCTGACCTGGGTCGTCGGTTCGGCATTGGGATGGATCGACCCACGCATCCTGTCGGCGCCGTGGACTGTCATCGAGGCTTTCGTAAGGCTGATAGAGCAGGGTCGCCTGCAGGACAATTTCGTGACGTCGGCGACCCGCGCCCTGCTCGGCCTTAGCATCGGATTGCTGATCGGCACGATCCTGGCGATTATCGCCGGCCTGTCCCGGATCGGGGAAGCCCTGATCGACGGGCCGGTCCAGATCAAGCGGGCGATACCGACGCTGGCCCTGATCCCCTTGCTGATCCTGTGGTTCGGCATCGGTGAGAGCATGAAGGTTACGACCATCGCGCTTGCCGTGATCGTGCCGATTTACATCCACACCCATAATGCGCTCCGCAGCATCGACAGCCGTTACGTTGAGCTGGCCGAGACCCTGCGCATGAGCCAGAAGGACTTCATCCTTCAGGTGGTGCTGCCCGGCGCCCTGCCGGGGTTCCTTCTAGGTCTGCGGTTTGCCGTCACCCTCTGCTGGGTTTCTCTTGTCGTCGTCGAGCAGATCAACGCCACCAGCGGGCTCGGTTACATGATCGATCTTGCCCGCAATTACGGGCAGACCGACGTCATTCTCGTCGGTCTGGTGGTCTATGTGCTGCTCGGTCTCGTCTCGGACGGTCTCGTCCGCCTGCTTGAACGGAGGGTCCTCTCATGGCGCCGCACCCTGGCAAACTGAAGTCCGCAATCAAAGCCGTCCACGTGCGAGACCTCGTACGCCGGTTTGCGACGAAGACGATCCTCGACGGCGTCGATCTCGACATCGAGGAAGGCGAGTTCGTTGCTCTGCTCGGCCGCAGTGGCTCCGGCAAAAGCACGTTCCTCAGGGCTCTTGCCGGTCTCGATCATGGTGTCGAGGGAACCGGCACCCTCGAGACGCCGGAGAGCCTCTCGGTGGTTTTCCAGGACGCCCGCCTGCTGCCGTGGCGCAGCGTCATCCAGAACGTCACGCTCGGCTTGACCGGCGCCTCCGGCCAGGAAGCGGGACGGAAGGCTTTGGCGGAGGTAGGACTTGCGGGTCGGGAAACGGCGTGGCCGAACCAGCTTTCGGGTGGCGAGCAGCAGAGGGTCGCTCTTGCCCGTTCGCTGGTGCGCGAACCGGCCCTGCTTCTCGCCGATGAGCCGTTCGGCGCCCTCGACGCGCTGACCCGGCTGAAGATGCACGATCTGCTCAGGGAGTTGTGTGCAAGACACCGTCCTGCCGTGCTGCTCGTCACCCACGACGTCGACGAGGCGATTTCGCTGGCCGACCGGATACTGGTTCTCGACGAAGGCCGCCTTATCGAGGACCTCAAGATCGATCTGCCGACGCCACGCGATCACGGGGATCCGCGCTTTGCGCAATTCCGAATCCATCTCCTCAGCCGGCTCGGGGTCGAGCTTCCGGGCCGTAAGGCCGCCTGACATCAGCAACAGTTCAGTTTGATCTGGAGATAAGCCAATGAGCACATCGAAAAGGCAAATGCGGCTTGGCGCGTTCATCATGGCGACCGGCCATCATATTGCCGCCTGGCGTCATCCGGAGGCGCAGGCCGATGCCGGCCTCAATATCGATCACTACCGCGAGCTTGCGCAGACCGCCGAACGCGGCAAATTCGATCTCGTCTTCGTCGCCGACAGTCCGGCTGGATGGGACCGCGCCAAGGACCCGGAAGCGCTTCGCCGCACCGCCCAGGGCGCGCATTTCGAGCCTCTGACCCTCTGGGCTGCCCTCTCGCAGGTGACCAAACATATCGGCTTCGTCGCCACGGCATCGACGACCTACGAGGACCCTTACCTCCTCGCCCGCAGATTTGCGTCGCTGGACTATATCTCCAAGGGTCGTGCGGCATGGAATGTCGTCACGACGGGAGCGGATGTTTCGAAGAATTTTTCAATCGCAGGCCATCCCGCCCATGCCGATCGTTATGAGCGGGCCGAGGAATTCGTCGACCTGGTTAAGGGCCTGTGGGATTCTTATGAGGACGATGCCTTCATCCGCGACAAGGAAAGCGGGGTCTATCTCGATCCTGACAAGGTGCATCTCGTCGATCACAAGGGCAAATTCTTCTCGGTGGCCGGTCCGCTCAACGTCGGCCGTCCGGTTCAGGGCTATCCTGTTATCGTGCAGGCCGGGGCATCCGAACCGGGGCGCGAACTTGCCGCCCGCACGGCCGAGATGATCTTTACCGCCAACCAGACCTTCGAGGATGCGCAGGAATTCTATTCCGACGTCAAAGGGCGGCTGGCCCGCTATGGACGCCGGCCGGACGAACTGCTGATCAGTCCCGGCATATTCCCTGTTCTCGGCGGGACGGAAGCGGAAGCCCAGGCGAACTACGACCATATCCAATCGCTCGTTCATCCCTCCATCGCCTGGAATATCCTTGCCCGCCACTACAAGGGAGTCGACCTTTCCGGCTACTCGCTGGACGATCCCGCCCCTCCCCTGCCTGAAAATACCGAACTCAACAAAAGCCGCCTCAAGCTGGTTTCCGATCTGGTCTCGCGCAACAATCTGACGCTGCGCCAGTTCTATCTGGCGGTCGCCACCGCTCGTGGCCATCGGACGGTTGTGGGAACGCCCGAGCAGATCGCCGATGCGATGCAGAGCTGGTTTGAGAATGGTGCTGCCGACGCCTTCAATATCATGCCGCCGATCCTGCCCACCGCTCTGACCGATTTCGTCGATCAGGTCGTGCCGATCCTGCGCAAGCGCGGTCTGTTCCGGCACGAATATGAAGGCACGACGCTGCGGGAGAACTTGGGCCTTCAGCGCCCGCCGAATGGCTTTGTGGTTCAGGCGGGGCAGCAGCAAAAGGTGCAGGCGGCCGTATGATTTCCCAGGGGGCTTCCCCCTGGTTTCCTTGTTCCAATCACACAGAACTGCAGCATGCATGAGCAATAATTCCGAATTTCTCTGGTATATTCCCAACGACGTCAAAGCCGGTCATCGCGGCGATTCCGCTGTCGAGAACCACAACAGCCTGGATACGCTGACCAGCCACGCAAGGGCGCTGGAGGAACATGGCTGGAAGGGCGCGCTCATCGGCACCGGTTGGGGCCGTCCCGACACGTTCACCGTCGCGGCCTCACTTGCCGCCCGGACCACCACCTTCGAGCCGCTGATTGCGATCCGCCCGGGCTATTGGCGACCGGCAAACTTCGCGTCCGCGGCGGCGACGCTGGACCACCTGACGGGCGGCCGGGTGCGGATCAACATCGTGTCGGGCAAGGACAATCTGGCTGCCTACGGCGACAGCGAGGGCGATCAGGCGCATCGCTACGGCCGCACCAAGGAGTTCATGCGGCTGGTCCGCAGACTGTGGACCGAGGACAATGTCACTTCGGCGGGTGAGCACTTCCGGGTTGCCGACTCTACCGTGGTGCCGCGCATCCAGGTCCGCGGCGACCGTCGGCACCCGAAATTCTATTTTGGCGGTGCCTCGGAAGCGGCAGAGCGGGTGGCCGCCACCGAGGCCGATGTCCAGCTCTTCTGGGGCGAGCCGCTCGATGGTGTCCGCGAACGGATCGCGCGGCTCAAGGCGCTGAGCAGGGAGCTGGACCGCGACCTCCCGCCGCTGGAATTCGGACTGCGGATAACGACGCTGGTCCGGGACACCACCGAACAGGCCTGGGCCGATGCCGAGGCGAAGGTCGCAGAGATGGCCAGAAGCAAGGGCAGCGGCTGGCACGATCACCAGCGCGCGCTCGCCGTCGGCCAGCAGCGGCTGCTCGAGCTGCATGAGCGTGGCGACGTCCTCGATGACAACCTCTATACCGCGCCGGGCAAATTCGGTGGCGGTGGTGCCGGCACCACCTGGCTGGTCGGTTCGGCGGCGGATGTCGCCGGCTCGCTGCGCAAATACCAGGATCTCGGCATCACCCACTTCGTGCTGTCCGACACGCCGTATCTCTCCGAGATCAAGCGGCAGGGCGATCAGCTTCTTCCGCTGCTACGCCGCTAAAGCCGGAAGCGCCAGCGCTCCGGCACCGCAGTTGCAACTCATGCCGTTGCCGAGACCTTTCAGCAAATCACCACCCGATGCCAGGACGGCGTCGCGTAGTCGCAGGTAAGCCGCAGAGCCTTGTTGCGCAGGGGAGTCCGCGGATTTCGCAACCACCGGGAGAGCGCTCTTCAAATAGTCCGTCCGAAAAGCGCAAATGCTATCCAGATATGGCGATATAGCATGCTCCGTCGGCTCCGTTTACACTCTCTAAAATATATTCCTCTAATTTTTTTTAGACATCGGGGCGACGTTCTTTAGGCTCGTCACCTCCGCCATGATGGCGGGTCAGGCACCCGAACTTCGCATGAAATCGGCTTTTATTGCTTTGACAGATGTTCCGTATCTCAAGCGCGATTCCGGGCACAGGGGTGCCTGTCGGAATGCACTCGGAGACATACCGAGGCTCGGCATTCGAACGAGATATGACAAGCAATCCTGGCTGCGAGACATCCTTCCAACAAACCTCACCGCGAGGGGAGAGTGCATATGAAGAATACCATGAGTTTCGGGGTTGTGGCGCGCTTGGCGCTTGGCTTCAGCGTTCTCCTATTGCTGATGGTCGGCTTGACCATCTATTCGACGGAAAAAGTTGCGCAGATCAACGATAAGCTTGGAACCATCAACGACGTCAACAGCGTGAAGCAGCGGTTTGCTATCAACTATCGCGGCAGCGTGCATGATCGGGCGATTGCCATTCGCGACGTCACTCTGGTGACGTCTGCCGATGAACGGAAGGCCGCCGAGGCATTGATCGAAAAGCTGGCGGCCTCCTACGCCGAAAATGAAAAGCGCATGGCGGATATGGTCGCCTCTCCGGCCGGTGCGACGGAACAGGAAAAGACCATTCTCGGTGAGATCGCGGACATCCAGGCGAAGACCAATCCATTGGTCGCCCAGATCATTGCACTGCAGGAGAAGGGCGACGGCGAGGCTGCCCGCAAGATCCTGCTCGAACAGGCTCGACCGGCCTTCGTTGCCTGGCTTGGCGCCATCAACAAATTCATCGACTATCAGGAAGCGCTGAACAAATCGATTGGCGGCGAGGTTCGCAGCACGGCAAGCGGCTTCAAGCCATTGGCGCTGACCGCGCTCGGCATTGCGGCTGTCCTTTCACTGGTTGCAGCCGCCGTCACCGCACGCACGATCGTCGGCCCGCTGGCAAAACTTCAGCTTTCGCTGAAAGCAATGGCGGAGGGCAATCTTGATGGCGATCGTCGCCTCGAAGCGCGGGGCGACGAGATCGGCAAGCTTGCACGGGCGGTGGCAGGGCTGCGCGACGCAATTTCAGCAAAGGCGGAACGGGAAGCTGACGCCGAGGCGAAGAGAGCCGTGACGGAGCGGCATCGCCTCGAACAGGATGCCGATGAACGCCGCACCCTTGCCGAGCAGACGGACCAAGCCGTCGGCCAGCTTGGCGATGCATTGCAGGCGCTGGCTGACGGCGACCTCACACAGCAGATCGGCACTCCGTTCATTCCCTCTCTCGAAAAGCTCAGAGCCGACTTCAATTCTGCAGTCGAAAAGCTCCGTGCCGCCATGCAGAAGGTTGCCCAGAACGCCAGCGCCATCGCGGCCGGTGCACAGGAAATCCGCTCCGCCTCCGACGATCTCGCCAAGCGGACCGAACAGCAGGCAGCCTCCGTCGAGGAAACCGCGGCTGCGCTGGAAGAGATCACGACCACCGTTGCCGACTCGAGCAACAAGGCTCAGGAAGCCGGCCAACTCGTTCGCAAGACGAAGGACAGTGCGGAGCGCTCGGGCAGCGTCGTTCGGGATGCGGTCGATGCCATGGGCAAGATCGAATCCTCCGCCACCGAAATCGGCAGCATCATCGGCGTCATCGATGAAATCGCGTTCCAGACCAATCTGCTTGCGCTCAATGCCGGCGTCGAAGCCGCCCGCGCCGGTGAGGCAGGCAAGGGTTTTGCCGTCGTCGCTCAGGAAGTGCGCGAGCTGGCGCAACGTTCCGCCAAGGCAGCAAAAGAAATCAAGGAACTCATCAACGCTTCGAACGGCCACGTGAAAAGCGGCGTTGCCCTGGTTGGCGAGACCGGAAAGGCGCTGAAAGAGATTGCGGAGCAGGTACAGCAGGTCGACGGCAATGTGGGGGCCATCGTCGGCGCTTCGCAAGAGCAGGCGACGGGGCTGAAAGAGATCAATACCGCTGTCAACAAGATGGATCAGGGCACGCAGCAGAACGCCGCCATGGTGGAAGAAGCCACAGCGGCCGCCCACAACCTGGCCAAGGAAGCCGACGCGCTGTTCCAGCTGCTGGGCCAGTTCAACATTGGCGGAGCGGTGGCACCGAAGCGCGTAGCGCAGCCCGCTGCCGCGGCGCCACATGCTCAACCGGCGCCCTCGCCTGCGCGCCAGATGGTTGCCAAAGTGAGTAAGTCGTTCCAGACGAATGGGAATGCGGCATTGGCCGGCGATTGGGAAGAGTTTTAAGTCGCCCTGATTTCCCTCCAGTCTATGCTGGAACGCCAAAGCGGCATGATTTTACGAAGGGCAGTGTTTGCTGCCCTTCGCATTTGAATCTTATGCCCGAGCCGGAGCCTTGGCCGGAAGCAGGGCATTGACCACGAGGGCAACGCCTATGTTTGCCGCAAGCGCCAGCAGTCCCGTGTAGACGGTGAAGGGTTCGCCGCCGAGGCTGATCAGATGCAAAGGTTTCCAACCGGCATCCCAGACGAGGAAAGTACCGCCGCCGAAGCCGACGAACCAGCCGGCAAGCAAACCGGGTGCGCGGAACCAATTGGTATAGAGGCCAAAGACCAGCGCCGGAAGCGTCTGCAGGATCCAGATGCCGCCGAGCAGCTGCAGGTCGAGTGCGAACTGCGTCGGCAGGAAGATGATGACGAGAAGCGCACCGATCTTCACCACGAGCGAGGTGATCTTTGCAACCTTGGCCTCACCGGCATCGCTGACGTCAGGATCGACATAGGCTTTCCAGAAATTGCGGGTGAAGAGATTGGCGGCACCGATGCTCATCACCGCTGCCGGCACCAGCGCGCCGATAGCGATCGCCGCAAAGGCGAAGCCGGAGAACCAGCCCGAAAACAGCGTCTTGAACAGCGTGGGAACAACGTCATTGGCGCTGTCGAGCTTCAGGTTGGCGGCATGCCCCATATAGCCGAGCAGCGCCAGAAGGCCGAGCAGCAGCGTGTAGGCGGGCAGCATGATCGCATTCTTGCGGATCGTCTTGCCGCTGTTGGAGGCAAAGATGCCCGTCAGCGTATGCGGATACATGAAGGCCGCGAGCGCTGAACCCAAAGCGAGCGTGGCATAGGCGACATACTGATTGCCGCCGAGCAGCAGGTTGCCGGAACCCTTGGCCTGGAAGGCCGCATCGGCCGAGGCGAAGACGTTGGCGTAGCCTCCGAGTTTCGACGGGATCAGTGCGACGGCCGCGATCACGACGATATAGATCATGATGTCCTTGACGAAGGCGATCAGCGCCGGTGCGCGCAAACCCGCGGAGTAGGTGTAGAGCGCCAGCACGATGAAGGCGATCGCCAGCGGCAACTCGCCATGCAGCCCGAGCGCCTTCAGGACCGCCGTCATGCCGACGAGCTGGAGGGCAATATACGGCATGGTGGCGATGACGCCCGTTGCCGCCACGGCGAGTTCGAGACTGCGCGATCCGTATTGACCGTGAACGACGTCGGCAGCCGTTACATAGCCGAAATCCTTGGCGCGTTTCCACAGCACCGGCATGACCATGAAGACGAAGGGGTAAACGACGATGGTGTATGGCAGCGCAAAGAAGCCGTAGGCTCCGACAGTATAGACCAGCGCCGGGACGGCGATCACGGTGTAGGCGGTATAAAAATCGCCGCCGACGAGGAACCAGGTGATCCAGGTGCCGAAGTTGCGTCCGCCAAGGCCCCATTCATCGATATGGGCCAGCGTTTCGGGCTTGCGCCAGCGGCTGGCGACGAAGCCCATGACCGTGACGAGCGCGAAAAAGAAGATGAAGACGGCAAGCGCCGTGCCGTTGATGTCAGTCGTCATGGCGGGTGCTCCGATAGGCGATCCAGGTCAGCGTCGCAGTGATCGGCACCCAGAGAAGCTGATACCAGTAAAAGAACGGAAAGCCGAAAAGCGACGGCTCGCGGACATTGTAGAAGGGCGGCCAGAGCAGACCTATGTACGGAATGATGAGCAGCCACAGCGCTGCCTTGCTACGTGGTTTTTCCATGTCGGAATACCTTTCAGGCGCCGCGACGGCGGTCGCCATGTTCCAGTTGTCGGCGTGGAAGGCAGGTCTGTCAGCCGGCGGCCGCGGCAGGCCGGGTTCGGGTCGCTTGAGGTTTTTCGACCGATCGAAAGCTGATGTAATACATGTGAATTCCTCCCACCGGCTCGCACTTGGCCAGCCGTGGATGGAGTCCTATGGCGTTGATTTTGTCCTCACAAGATGGGCGCGCCGCCGAAATGCCGGAGCCTACCCAGAAGTGGGTAGGCTAGATTTACCCGACTTTCGAGACGATGCCGTGATCGAGCGCGTAGCGGATGAGGCCCGCCGTGGTGGTGATGCCGAGCTTTCTCTTGAGGTTCTTGCGATGGGTTTCCGTGGTGGCGGAGGTTATCCCGAGCACGTCGGCGATCTCCTTATTGCTCCTGCCGGCAACGATCAGCCCGAGAATGTCGCGTTCGCGCGGCGTCAGGGGATCGCTCCCCTCCTCGGCGCGTTCGCCCATCAGCGCGTCGAACACGCCGGACGAGAAATATGTCCCCCCACCTGCCACGGTCTCGATGGCCGAGACGATCTCGTCGGTCGAAACGTCCTTCAGGATGTAACCGGCAGCGCCATGCATGACCGAGGAGGAAATATACTCGCGGCTGTCATGCATGGAGAGCATCACGACCCGCGCCTGGGGAAGTTCGTTCCTGAACAATTCGATGGCATCGATGCCGCTCAGCTTCGGCATGTTGATGTCCATCAGCACGACCTGCGGCAGGACTTGCCGGCCGATCTCGAGACCTGTTTGAGCAAGCCCGGCCGTTCCGGCAACTTCAATATGCTCGAATGTTTCGAGCACGGCCTTCAACCCGTCCAGTACCAGCGGATGATTGTCGATCAAGAGCACCCTGATTTTCGGGCGTTCCGTCATGCGGCTTCAGCCTGCTGGTCGGCGGGACGATTGGCCGATTTCGGCATCATCGCCGTCAGCGTCGTCCCGGTCTCGCTGCTGTTGATCAACAGCAGGCCGCGGAAGTGGGCCATCCGCTCCTGCATGTTGCGCAGGCCGAGACCCGATCTGCCGGAGACCCCCTCCTTGATGCCGTCGAAGCCACTGCCGTTGTCTGTGATAGTCATGCGGGCCCGGCCGCCGTCGCTCCAGAGCTTGACCGTAAGCCGGGAGGCGCCCGAGTGCCGCTCGACATTGTTGAACGCTTCCTGTGCGACGCGATAAAGCGCGGTATTGGCTTCGGCCTTCAGCGTGTCGGTGAAGCCCGAAGCGTCGATTTTCGTCTCGATCCCCGTCCGCTCGGCAAAATGATAACACAGCGCCTCGAGAGCAGCCGTCAGGCCGAGGTCGTCCAGCACGCGCGGGCGCAGATCGTGCGACAGCCGCCTGATTTCCTTGATGGCGCTGTTCAGCGCTTCGACACCGCGGTCAATGGTGACAGCCGCATCGTCGACATTGGTTCTGACTTTACGGCCGGCAAGATCCATCGCATAGCGCACGCCGACGAGATTTTGGGAAATGCCGTCGTGCAACTCGCGCGCCAGCCGTGCGCGCTCTTCTTCCTGCGTATCGATGACCCGCTGTGTCAGCGCCTTGAGCCGGCTGTCGGCCATACGCCGCTCGTGGAACGTCAGCAGCATACAGGTCGTGAAAACGACGAGCACCGAAGGCACGGCGATCAGCGCGACGATGACGAAGGTCCGTCTTATGTTGGCGCGCATCCCGGCGTTGGCGGCGGCACTTTGGGCAAAGACGTCATCCAGGTAAACGCCGGTGCCGACGACCCAGTGCCATTTGTCGAGACTGACGACGAAGGAGAGCTTGTCGGCGATCTGTCCGGTCGATGGCTTCTGCCATTTGTACTGATGCAGACCGCCGCCCGCTCTTGCCGTGGCGATCAGTTCGGCAATGACCTTGTCGCCATCCGGGTCGGTGAGGTCGAGCCAATTGTGCCCATGGCGGAAACTCTGGCGCGGATGGACGATGTTGTTGCCGTCGTAATCATAGACAAAGAAATATCCGTCCTTGCCGTAATCGAGCGAGGTCAGGATCGCCGCGACCTGCTGCTTGGCGGCTTCGTCATCGGAACCGGCATTGTCATAGATCGTCTGGATGGCGGACAGGGCAAGGTTGGTCAGGTTGAGGATCTCGGCTTCCTTGGTCTTCAGCATGTTCTGCTCGAACGTGTCGATGCTGTTCTTGGCGAGGTTTGCCGATTGCCATGTGATGAAGGTGGTGATCGCAAGGATCGAAATGACGAGTGGAACGATCGCCAATGCGATGATCTGGTGTCGTAACGTCAACGATCATTCCTCCCGAGAATTTGCGCCGGGAATTATGCCCTTTGTCAAATGCGAGTCCAGCGGCTTGTCGGGACCAATGCCGGTGGAGCCATCGCGTCTGCGCTATTCCAGCGGGACGAAGAGGCCGAGTTTGACGTCGCGCAGAACGACATTCGTGTGCATGCGGCGGATCTGCGGATTGTCAGCCATGATCAAGGCAGCGATGTCGTCGTAATGCTCGACGTCGCGTGCGGTGACGATCGCAATCAGATCGACCGCGCCTGTGACATAATAGACCTGCTGGACGTGATCCTGCTTCTCCGCCCAGAGGCGGAACTTGGCCAGCGCGTCGTAATTGTCCCGCTCGATCTCCATCCCGACGATGAACACCATCGCTGTGCCCGTCGCCTTGCGGTCGACGACGGCCACCTCCGCCTTGATGATCCCTTCTTCGCGCAGCCGCTTCAGCCGCCTCTGCACGGCCGAGACCGACAGTCCGATCCGTTCGGCGATCGTTTCGGCTTTCAGCTGGCAGTCGCGCTGAACGATATCGAGAATGTCACGGTCAAAACGATCGAGTTGTTCCATTGTCCAATCCTAGTCTCGCCGCAACAATTCGCGCATTCTGCCGTACTTGCCGCACGAGGAAGATTATTTTGCATAAAATATGCAGAATAGATGAAAACTGCGCGAAAAAACCGCGTTATTTTATCATTATCCTTCGCAAATTCAATTCAGCCGGAACCATGCATGCCAGATCAACCCTTTCCTGCTCTTCGCGTCGAAGATCTCCATAAAAGCTTCGGCTCGCAAGAGGTTCTCAAGGGTATCTCGACGCAGGCCGCAAAGTCCGATGTGATTTCGATCATCGGCTCGTCGGGCTCCGGCAAAAGCACCTTTCTCAGATGCATCAATTTCCTGGAAACGCCTGATCGTGGCCGCATTGCCGTAAACGGCGAGGAAATCGCGCTCAAGATGGGGCGGGGCGGCCGGCTGCAGCCGCGCAGCTGGCGGCAGATCGAGCGGATACGGACCGGATTGGGGATGGTCTTTCAGAGTTTCAATCTCTGGGCCCATCGTACGGTGCTGGAAAACGTCATTGAGGCGCCGGTACACGTCATGGGCATTTCGCGGCGCGAGGCTATCGAAAAGGCTGAGGCCCTGCTCCACAAGGTCGGGCTCTTCGATAAACGCGACGCCTATCCCGCTTTCCTCTCCGGCGGTCAGCAGCAGCGTGCTGCGATTGCCAGAGCGCTCTGCGTGGATCCTGATGTCATGCTGTTCGACGAGCCGACATCGGCGCTTGATCCGGAACTGGTCGGCGAGGTGCTGAAGGTCATCCGCGATCTGGCGGAAGAAGGCCGGACCATGCTGATCGTCACGCATGAAATGCGCTTTGCCCGGGATGTCTCCAGCCGTGTTCTCTTCCTGCATCAGGGACGGATCGAGGAGGAAGGCTCGCCGGAGCAGATATTCGGGGCGCCGGTCAGCGCCCGCTGCCGGGAATTCACCGGCCTCAGCGCCCACTGATGCGCATCGATCTATCATCGACAACACAAACCAGGAGAATCCTGCGAATGAAACTGCTCCCCACACTGTTCGCCGGTGTAGCGCTAGCGCTTTCCGCCGTCACCGCACAGGCCGAAGTCCGCTTCGGCGTCATGAACGAATCCTATCCACCCTTCTTCGCCAAGGACGCCTCCGGCCAATGGCAGGGATGGGAGATCGACCTTATGAATGCCGTATGCGAAGAGATGAAGGAGAAATGCTCGATCGTCGAGATTTCCTGGGATGGTCTCATTCCGGCGCTCCAGAGCAAGAAGTTCGACGTGATCTGGTCGTCGATGTCGAACACCGCGGAACGCTCGAAGGTGATCGACTTCACCGACAAATATTACAACACGCCGAGCACCTTGATCGGTCCCAAGGACCAGAAGCCGGGCGCCACTGCCGAGGACGTGAAGGGCAAGACCATCGGTATCCAGGTGTCGACGATCCAGTCGGAATATTACAAGAAATATTTTGCCGAGGCTGCCGAGGAAAAGACCTATCAGACGCTCGATGAGGCTTTTCAGGATCTCGCTTCCGGTCGTATCGACTATGTTTTTGGCGATTCACTGGCACTTGACGCGTTCCTCAAAAGCGATGGCGGCAAGGATTGCTGCGCCAAGATGGGCGACGTCGCCGACGACAAGGAGATTCTCGGAGCTGGCGTTTCGGGCGGCCTGCGCAAGGAAGACACGGAACTGAAAGCCAAGCTAAACACAGCCATTGCCGCCGTCCGTGCCAGTGGCCAATACGACGCCATCAACAAGAAGTACTTCGATTTCGACATCTACGGCGCGAAGTAAGCAGTCGGAACGATGGCGACCACGCAACAAGGTATTCTGGACCTGCTGTCTCCCTATCCTCCGGGATGGGGCGGCGTTCTTCTGGCAGGTGCGGTCTCCACGGTCGCCATCTCGGCTTGCGCCTTCGCGATCGGCCTGCTGCTCGGCACGGGCGGCGCGCTTGGAAAGCTTTCGGGCAATCGCATGCTTCGTCTCCTGCTCGATCTCTACACCACGCTGATCCGCGCCGTTCCCGAGCTGATCCTGATCGTCGGGCTCTATTATGCCGGCACCGATGGTCTCAACCGGCTGCTCGCCGCGTTGGACCTGCCACCGGTCAATGTGAACGGCTTCGTCGCGGCCGTCGCCGTGCTGGGCTTCGTCCAGGGTGCCTACATGACGGAGGTGCTGCGCGGCGCGATCCTCGCCATTCCCGTCGGCCAGATCGAGGCCGCCAAGGCCTTCGGCATGGGACCGGTGCTGAGGTTCCGCCGGGTCCTGCTGCCGGCGCTCCTGCCAAACGCGCTGCCGGGTCTTGCCAATCTGTGGATGTCGGTCACCAAGGACAGCGCGCTGGTGGCGGTCGTCGGCTACCAGGAACTGGCGCTCGCCACCCGTCTTGCCGGGGCAAGCACCAAGCATTACTTCGTTTTTTTCCTTGCTTCGGCCCTTCTCTATCTCGCCATCACGCTTGTTTCCAACGTCGTCTTCAAACTGATCGAGGGACGGGTACGGCGGGGACAGCCGCGCCTTGCCTGAAGAAAGCGCCCCATGAGTTTCACCTGGATCTCTTCCTATTGGCCACTGCTTCTGACCGGCGCCTGGCAGACTGTTTGCCTGCTGGTAATCTCCGTGGTGTTCGGCTTCGCCATCGCCATAGGCCTCGCCTTCGCGCAGGTCAGCGGCGGCAGACTGACGCGGCTGCTCGCCCGCAGCTACTGCACCTTCTTTCGCGGCACGCCGCTGCTGATACAGCTGTGGCTTCTCTACTACGGGGTGGGCTCGCTGCTGCCGATGGTCCCCGGCATCCGCCAGAGCCTGTTCTGGCCGATCCTGCGCGAGGGCTTCTTCTTCGCGGCCGTCAGTTTTACCCTGAACTACGCAGCCTATGAGGCAGAAGTGTTGCGCGGCGCGCTGCTTGCCGTTCCCAAGGGCGAGCTCGAAGCCGGCCGGGCCTTCGGCCTTTCACCCTGGATGCTGACCCGCCGCATCTGGCTGCCGCGCGCCATTCGCATCGCCCTGCCGACGATTGCGGGAGAGATCGTCATGCAGCTCAAGGCGACACCGCTCGCCTTTACGGTGACGGTGATGGATCTCTACGCCGTGGCAAACAAGGTTCGGCAGGACACTCTGCTCGTCTATGAACCGCTGCTGGTCGTCACCCTCTTCTATCTCGCGCTGACCGCAGTGATCGCCCGCGTCTTTCGAGGTCTCGAAGCGCAGGTGCCGGTTCGCCGCTAGGCCGACGGAACAGGACCGCCCCATGAACTCCCTGGCGCACGAACCACGCGCACCTCGCCCACTTTGTTATGAAAAGCCCGCCGCCGATGACGGCGCGACAGACTGAATGGAGACTGCTTCATGAGCACGACGCGAATTCTCGATGGCGGCATGAGCCGCGAGCTGCTGCGGCTGGGTGCCGAACTGAAACAACCGGAATGGTCGGCATTGGCGCTGATCAATGCGCCGGATATCGTCCGTAGGGTACACCAGGAATTTATCGCCGCCGGTTCTGAGGTCGTTACGACGAACAGCTATGCGCTCGTGCCCTTTCACATCGGCGAGGATCGGTTCCGGAAGGAAGGGCCGGCGCTGATCCGTCTCGCCGGTCGCCTGGCGCGCGAGGCGGCGGATGCCGTTACCGATCGGAAGGTGCTGGTCGCCGGGTCGCTACCGCCGATCTTCGGTTCATATGAGCCGCAGAATTTTCAGCCTTCGCGGGTGCAGGATTATCTCCAGGTGCTTGTCGAGAACCTCGGCCCCTTCGTCGATATATGGCTCGGCGAGACGTTGAGCCTGATGGCCGAGGCAGAGGCCGTCCGCAAGGCGGTGGCGACATCAGGCAAGCCGTTCTGGATTTCCTTCACATTGGCGGATGACGAGGCAGCCATCAGTGGCGGCGAACCGAAGCTTCGCTCCGGAGAAAAGGTCGAGGATGCGGCATCCTGGGCGGTTTCATCGGGCGCTGAAGCTCTACTGTTCAATTGCAGCAAGCCCGAAGTCATGCAGGCGGCTGTGGAGACGGCAGCCCGGGTCTTCCGAAAGATGGATGCTCACATCGAAATCGGCGTCTATGCCAATGCCTTCGAAGGGGAAACAGGCGACGCAGCCGCCAATGAAGGCCTGCACGATACCCGCGCCGATCTGAATGACGACGCCTATTCGCGTTATGCCTGCTCCTGGGCCGAAGCCGGCGCGACCATCATCGGCGGCTGTTGCGGCATTGGCGCCGCCCATATCCATCGCTTGAGGAAGACGCTTTTGGGTTAAAGCGGCACGTCGGGAACTCGGCTATGTCGCAATTTGACGCCGTGTTCGTCAGCACGCTCGTTCCGCTCCTCGCCGCAACGGTGGTGGCCTATGCCGTCACCATCCTTCTGCTGTGTCGCTCGACCCTCACCGAGAAGATCGCGCGCCGCGGTCAGCACATCACACGCGGATATGGCGTCGACCCGTTCGAACTGTCCCGGGCAAATACTTTGCTCTTTGCGAAGGCTGGCGTCTGTAGACGTCAGTGCAGTCCGAACAGGTTCAGCAGCTCTTCGCGGTGTCGAACGAATTCCGGCGCGCTGCGGTCGCGAGGGCGGGGCAGATCGATTTCGATCAGACGCGGCTCGCCGCCCTTCTCCCGTGGCAGGATCAGGATCCGGTCGGCCAGGTAGATCGCCTCCTCGAGATCGTGGGTGACGAGGATGGTCGTCACATCCTCATCGCGCCAGATCCGTGCGAGTTCCTGCTGCATGCCGATCTTGGTCAT
Source organism: Rhizobium sp. P1_B8 (assembly GCF_056406515.1). Classification (NCBI taxonomy): domain Bacteria; kingdom Pseudomonadati; phylum Pseudomonadota; class Alphaproteobacteria; order Hyphomicrobiales; family Rhizobiaceae; genus Rhizobium; species Rhizobium sp. P1_B8. The sequence goes on from NZ_JBFTZZ010000024.1 coordinate 32,125, forward strand.
TGCGTCGAGCGCGCCGAGCGGTTCGTCGAGCAGCAGGATCTCGGGCTGGACAGCAAGCGCCCGGGCGATGCCGACGCGCTGGGCCATGCCGCCGGAGAGCTGCCGGGGATAGGCCGCCTCGAACTGCTGCAGGCCGACGAGCTTGACATAATGGCGCGCCCGTCCCCTCGCCTGCTCACGCGACAGGCCCCTTGTTTTCAGCCCGAAGGCGACATTGTCGAGCACGGTCAGCCAGGGCAGAAGGCGCGGTTCCTGAAAGATGACGGCGCGCTCTGCGCCGACGCCTCGCACCGCCTTGCCATCGACGAGAACCTCACCCGTGTCGGAATCCTCAAGACCGGCCAGAACCCTGAGCAGGGTTGTCTTGCCCGAGCCGCTGGCGCCGACGATGGCGAGGCTTTCGCCGGAGCGGACGTGGAGGTTGACATCCCTGAGAACCTGTAGAGGTGCCCCGTTCAACCTGTAGGATTTGGAGAGGTGACGGATCGTCACTTCTCCGCGGCGCGTGTCCTCAGCGATGCTCATCACCATTCCTCAGTTGCTTGCCGGCTTGGCATCGGCGGTAAAGAGGATGTCTTTGGCCGCCAGTTGGCCCTGCTTCAGCTTGCCTTCGCGAACCAGCACGTCGATCCAGAACTGGATGTCGCGCTCGACCGGCAGGCCGCCGGCGCGCACGCCATAGCCGCGGAAGTATTGCGCGATATCAGCGTTCTCGCCGCGCTCGCTGAGGGCCTTGGCCAGGATCTTCTTGGTTTCCTCAGGATGTTCGCGGGCATAGTCGAGGGCGCGGGCCGACTGCTCGACGAAAATCTTCGAGACCTCCGGATGCTGGCGAATGAAATCGCGGCGCAGTACCACGAAGCCCCCGGCAATGTCTCCAAGCACGTCGGTATCGTCAAAAATCGGGCGCAGGCCGCCATTCTTGAGCGCGGCCCCCTCGAAGGTCGTCTGCCAATAGCCGAAGGCGGCAATATCCACCTGCTTGGAGCGCAGCACCTGCTCAAGCTGCGGCCCGGGAACGACGATCTGATTGGCTGCGTCCGTCGGCAGGTCGACGGAATGCAAGGCCTCGCGGATGGTATAGTCGAGATGCGCGCCGAGCGTATTGACCGCGATGCTCTTGCCGGCGATGTCCTTGATACCCTTGATGGGGCTGTCTTCCAGCACGTAAAAGGTCGACTGCACCTCATCATTAATGCCGTTCGAGGGATAGGCGGCGACGAAATCATTGCCGCCGATGATCGAATTCAGGACGGCGGAGGTTGCAGCGCTGCCGATTTCGACATCACCCGATGCCAGTGCAATCAGCGAGGCCGGGCCGCCCTGGGCGTAGCCGACATTTTCCAGCGTGATGCCCGTGCCTTCGAAATAACCGAGTTCGGCGGCGAGTTCATGGGCGGCAAGACCGCCCTGGCTGGCAAGGTAGCGCAGCTTCACCGTATCGGTGGCTGCGGCCGGCGTGGCAAGACCGAGAGCGATCACAGCCGGCAGAAGGATGTGGCGGGGATGGAATGTCATGTGGTGGTCCTTTTCGGAAGAGGAAAATCGGTGAAAGCAGGTCAGCGGCTCGGCTGAGACCAGCGGCAGAGGCGGCGCTGCAGCAAAACGAGCAAGGCATTGGCTGCAAGCCCAAGGAAGGCGAGCAGAAGGATCGCCGCAAACATCAGCGGGATCTGGAAATTGTACTGGGCGTTCATCACCTGGAAGCCGATGCCCTTGTTGGCGCCGATCATCTCGGCGGCAATCAGCAGGAGAAGCGCAGTCGTCGCCGAAAGACGCAGGCCGACGAAGATCGCAGGCACCGACGCCGGCAGGATGACGCGGTGGAAGATCGCCAGCGATCCGGCGCCATAGGTCCGCGCCATCTCGATAAGCTTCTTGTCCACCTCCTTGACGCCGCTGATCGTGGCGAGCAGGACCGGGAACAGCGTCGCCCAGAAGATCACGAAGATCTTGGATGTCTCGCCGAGGCCGAGCAGCAGGATGAAGACCGGATAGAGCGCCAGCGCCGAGGTCTGGCGGAAGAGCTGCAGGATCGGATCGAGCGCCTGTTCGACAGCACGAACCTGGCCCATGAACAGGCCGAGCGGAATGCCGATCACCACGGCAAAGGCAAAGGCGGTTCCGGATCGCTGCAGACTGATGGCGATATCATCCAGCAGCGCGCCGTTGGCAAGATTGGTCCAAAGAGCAGACAGGATCACGTTCAAGGGCGGGAAGACCGCGGGATTGACCCAGCCCCTGGTGCTCGACACCTGCCAGAGCACGAGGAAGCCGATGAGAAGGCCATAACGCGGCAAAAGCGATGCGAGCACGCCGCGCGCATGCGAGGCGAGAGTGGAAATATTGCTTTCGCTGCTCTTCAGGCGGCCGAAGCTTCTCGGAAGAGTCTGGTTGATCTCATAAGACATGGACCGCTCCTCACTCTGCTGCCTGGAGAGCGGCACGTCCTGCAGCCCATCGATTGGTCGGGAAAGGCAGGCCGAGGTTTTCGCGAAGCGTCTTGCCCTCATAAGCCGTCCGGAACAGCCCGCGGCGCTGCAGTTCCGGGATGACCAGATCGACGAAATCGTCGAGCGCTGTCGGCAGCCAGGGCGGCAGAATGTTGAAGCCGTCGGCAGCTTCGTTCTCGAACCATTTCTGCAGCGTATCGGCGATCTGTTCGGGCGTTCCGACGATGGTGTAGTGACCGCGAGCGGAGGCGATCCACTGATAGAGCTGACGAATGGTAAAGTTGTTTTCATCGGCGATCTGGCGGATGAGGGCCTGGCGGCTCTTCATGCCTTCCGTCGGCGGCGCGGGCGGCAGAGGCCCGTCGAGGTCATAACCGTGCAGGTCGAGCGTGCCGCCGGTCAGCCCATTGAGGAGGCCGATCCCGTCTTCTTCGACGATGAGCGAGGTCAGGCGGTCGTATTTCTCGCGCGCCTCCGCTTCGGTCCTGCCGACGAAAGCGGATACGCCGGGCATGACCAGGATGTGATCCGGATTTCGGCCGAGACCACGGGCGCGTGCCTTGATGTCCCGGTAGAACTCCTGGGCGGTTTCGATATGCTGATGGGCGGTGAAGATGACCTCGGCCGTTGCTGCGGCGAGCCCGCGTCCGTCTTCGGATTGACCGGCCTGGACGATGACGGGATGACCCTGCGGCGATCGCGACACGTTGAGCGGACCGCGCACGCTGAAGTGCTCGCCGCGATGGTCGGTGTCGTGCAGCTTCGACGGGTCGAAGAACACGCCGGAGTCCTTGTCCCGGATGAATGCGTCGTCTTCGAAGCTTTCCCAGAGTTTGCGGACAACGTCGACATGCTCGGCAGCGCGGCGATATCGGTCGGCATGCGGAAGCTGGGTGTCGCGGTTGAAGTTCTGCGCCGTCAGGTCGCCCGTCGTGGTCACGACGTTCCAGCCGGCGCGGCCCTCCGAGATCAGATCCAGCGAGGCGAACTTGCGGGCGGTTGTGTAAGGCTCTTCGTAGGTGGTCGAGGACGTGGCGATAAAGCCGAGATGAGTGGTGAAAGGCGCAAGGGCGGAGAACAGCGTCACAGGTTCGAAGCCGGCGACGCGGGCGTTGCCGCCTTCGCGCGCACCGCCAAAACCGACAGCCAGCCCGTCGGCGAGAAAGTAAGCATCGAAGAGCCCGCGCTCGGCCGTCAAAGCGAGACGTTTGTGAAACTCGAAACTGGTCGCGCCGTCGGCCGGCTGGTCGGGATGCCGCCATGAAGCAACATGCTGTCCGCCGCCGGGAAGAAATGCCCCAAGTCTGATTTTCCGTGTCATTTCGTGTCCTCTCCGTTTGCCGTCAACAGCTCGGCCTTCCCCAAGGCCAAGTATAAAATTGGCTGTTGGACTACTAAAATACGTTCTCTATTAATTTTATAGAGAAACTTAATTTCATAGTTTCGGAGGAAGAGTGAATAGATTTCCCGGATTGGCGGTAAATCGGAAATCAACGATCGGGGCGGCTACTCCGGGGTATGCGAGCGCGGTCCGGCAAGCGGGATCTGCCGGCGTGGCGAAGAGCCCGGCTGAGACGACAACAATAGGGATAGTTCTTCTTAGCGTCCTGTGCCCGCTGCAGCGCCGCCGGAGCGAACATGATCCGATTTGACGAGCATGGAATTGTATGCCGGGTTACACACGAGCATCCGTGCCACCAGACATCGATGCCTTGATGTACTCAGGCATCAGCCTCGTTTCGGCCGGGTCGGGGCATGGTCGAGGCCGGCGGCCGCCTTCTTCAGACAGTCGAGGTAGCGGTCGCGGTTGGCAATGCCGTCGTCGCGCGGCGTGACGAGGCAGAGCGTTGCGGCGGCATGACCTTCCTCGCCCCGCACCGGTACGGCAAAACAGTGGGTGAAACTGTCGACGATGCTGTTGAAGGTGAAGAGACCTTCACGCTCGGCTTGGCGCACCTCGGCGATGAAGGTTTGCGGCTCGAGCCATTCGCCGTTCGGCAGGCGAAAATCCTGCGGCGGAATAAAGGTCAGGATCTCCTGATCCGACAGATGCGCGACGAGCAGGCGGCCCGAGGCCGTCCACGGGATCGGCACCGACTGCCCGACATCCGTCGAAATGCGGAACGGGCGTGCGCCTTCGCGCATGCGAACGACCGTGTATCTGTTTCCATCCAGCATGCAGAACTGCGCCGTCTCCCGCGTCTCGTCGGCAAGCTGTTCCAGCGCTGCCTCGCATTCGCGGGTGAAATCGAAATGGTTCTCATAGGCGGCACCGAGGAAGTAGAGCTTGCGGCCGAGATAGACACGCCCCTCGCCGCCGGTGAATTCCAGAATGCCGTTCTGCAGTAGCAGGTTGACGAGCTCGTAGACCGACGAGCGCGGTGCGCCGATCTGTGCGGCGATTTCGTTCGGCTTCAAGGCCTGCCGCTTCTGGCGCAGGAAATCGAGGATCTCGAAGGCGCGGTCGAGCCCTCGGGCGCGCTTGCCGGCTGCTTCGTCCTGAACTGCATCCATTGCGTCGATCCTTTTTTGTCCGGCCAAGCTTTTCAAGCCGTCTGCCGCATCTGTCAATCGATCCCGTCATTCATCGCGAATGAAATTTTTGCACCCCTCTTGCGAGGTAAAAAAATCGGCATAAGATCGCCTCGTCCGGTATATAGATCACATGTACATTATATTGGACATAGATGGCAAGCCGTCAACGCTGCCGCACACAAAAAAGGGGATCGACATGAAGAATCTTGAAAACGGCATTTCCGCTTCGCTGCGCCGCCGCCTTCTTGCGGGTGCCGCCGCCGCTGCGGCACTCCTCGTCTTTTCGGCCGGCACGGCCTCAGCCGCCGCCAATTGCATCAAGGGTGACAGGAAGGCGCCCTATACGATCGGCTGGGCGAACATCTATTCGGTGCCGACCTGGATGAAGCAGACCGAAGGCACCATCACGGCTGAAGTGGAGGAACTGAAGAAGGCGGGCCTTGTGAAGGACCTGATGATCACGGACGCGCAGGGCAACGCCCAGACGCAGATCCAGCATATCCAGTCGATGATCGACGCCAATGTCGACGCCATCGTCGTGATCGCCGGTTCCTCCAACGCGCTCGACCGTGTCATATCAGACGCCTGCGACAAGGGCATCGCCGTCGTGAATTTCGACAGCCTTGTCAACACCGACAAGGTGACGGCGAAGATCAACACCGATTCCAACGAATGGGGCGCGACCGCCGCCAAGTGGATGGTCGGCCAGCTCGGCGGCAAGGGCAAGATCATCATCATGAACGGCCCGGCCGGCATTTCGGTGAGCGACGACCGCCGCAAGGGCGCCCAGCCGGTCCTCGATGCCAATCCCGGTCTCCAGGTGATCACCGAGACGAATACGGAATATAACGTCGCCCCGGCACAGGAAGCGATGACCAGCCTGCTTTTCGCCAATCCGGAAATCGACGGCGTGCTGTCGCTCGGCGGCGCCCTGTCGGCCGGCTCTGTCCTCGCCTTCGAGCGCCAGGGCCGCGACCAGGTGCCGACAACAGGCGAAAACGCAAGGCAGTTCCTGGAGCTCTGGAAGGAGAAGGGACTGAAGGGCTGGGCGACCATGCAGCCCAACTGGCTCGGCGCGCTTTCCGTTTACACCGCTGTGCAGGCGCTGGAAGGCAAGGACGTTCCGGCCTTCGTCAAGGTGCCGCTGCCTGTCATCGACGACAGCACGATCGGCAGCTACCTCGCACGGGCCGACAAGTTCCCGGCTGACGGCTATATCTACTCGGACTACGACAAGGCGCTCTTCGACAAGCTGCTTGCCACCAAGTAATCCCGGGTTGAGGAAAGCCGTCATGACGGAAGAAAGACCCCTGCTGGAAGCCCGGCAGGTGTTCAGGGGATTTTTCGGCAATCCCGTTTTGAAGGGCGTCGATATCGCCCTTCTGCCGGGCAGGGTTCACGCCCTGCTCGGCGAAAACGGCGCCGGCAAATCCACGCTGATCAACCTCCTGTCCGGTGCCCTCCAGCCGGACGGTGGTTCCATCCTCGTCGACGGCAAGCCCGTCGGGCGCTTCAGCCCGGCGGTTGCGCGCGCGGCCGGTATTGCTGTCGTTCAGCAGGAGCTGAGCCTCACCGCCAGTCTGTCGATTGCTGAAAACATCGGGCTCGGCGCATTTCCGCGCCGGTTCGGTCTCATCGACTACAGAGCGCTTCATCGCGGCGTGCTGGACGTCTGCGATATGGTGGGGCTCACCGAGCCGCTCGACATGCCGGTCGCCGATCTGGCGCTTGGCCGCCGCCAGATGGTGGAGATCGCCAAGGCGCTGTTCCGCAAACCACGCGTGCTGATCCTGGACGAGCCGACGTCGTCGCTTTCCGCACACGAAGCCGGCATCCTCGCCCGTCTGATCGAGACCCTCAAGGACCGTGGCACCGCACTTCTCTACATTTCTCACCGCCTCAACGAAGTGCAGGCGCTCTGCTCGCATGTCACGGTGCTGAAGGACGGCTTGGTCACCGCCGACCAGTCGCTGTCCGGCATCGACGGTGAAGGCCTGGTGCGCCTCATGGTCGGCCGCGAGACCGGCGACCTGTTCCCACCGCGCTCCGTCACAGCACCCGGCGCGATGCGCATCAACGTCGAAGGTTTTTCCGCCGGCATGGTGCGAGACATCGGCTTCTCCGCCCGTGCCGGCGAGATCGTCGGCATCGGCGGGCTCGTGGGGCAAGGGCAGGAAGACCTGCTACTTGGCCTCTACGGCGCGATTCCGGCAGCGGCTTCCAGAGCGGAGGTTTCCGGCAAACCCGCCCTGCCCGCCCATGTCGGCGAGGCGAATGCCGCCGGCATCGTCTATGTCCCGGCCGACCGCAAGCATGAGGGGTTGGTGCTGCCCCACTCCATCGCATCCAATCTCATCTTGCCCTCGCTTGGACGGCTCGCCAGCAAGGGCCTGCGGGACCGGCCGGCGGAAAACGGCCTGGTCGCCGATCTCGCGCGGCGGCTGACGATCAAGGGCGACACGGCCCGCCCGGTGCAGGCGCTTTCCGGCGGCAACCAGCAGAAGGTGGCGCTCGCCAAATGGCTGCCGCTCGACCCCTCCGTTCTGCTCCTCAACGATCCGACGCGCGGCGTCGACATCGAGACCAAGCGGGAAATCTACCTCATGCTCCGTGCCTTCGCCGCCGAGGGGCGGCTCGTCATTCTGGCTAGCTCCGATACGCCGGAGCTCGTGCATCTCTGCGACCGTGTCGTGGTTCTGCGCGAGGGGCGCGTCGCAGCGGCGCTGTCGCAAGATGAAATCAGCGAAGGAGCGATTGTTGGCGCAGCCATGGGTATTACGGCCGCGACGCAGGGAGAGGCGGCATGAGCACAAGTTCGTCATCCCGGCTCTACGCCTCGATCCAGCTCCGCCGCAACCGCGGCCTTGCCGGACTCTATCTGGTTGTCGCAGCCTTTCTCGTCATCTACGCGCTGCTATTTCCCGGCATCCTTTCGATCGGTGGCTTCTCCAAGTTCACGCAGAACTGGTTCCCGCTCGCGCTCGTCACCATGGCGCAGGCGCTACTCATGCTGAACGGCGGCATTACGCTGGCGATCGGCCCGCTCGTCAGTCTTGGAGCGGTGATCGCCGCGACGACGATGGAAGGGGCGCTCGGCGTGCCGGGCGGCATTCTTGCGGTCTCCCTCGCCGGCCTTTCGATCGGTGCCGTCATCGGCGCCATCGTGACGTATCTGAGGTTGCCTGCGATCATCGTCACGCTGGCCGGCTCCTTCATCATCGGCGGGGTCGCACTGATCCTGCTGCCGCGGCCGGGCGGGTTCATTCCCGATTGGCTGTCGACGATGCTGGCCGGCCACACGCCCGTCGCCTTCCTGCTGCTCGTCGTGATCCTCGTACTCTGGAAGGCCTTTCTGGCAACGCCGCTCGGCCTCGGCATCTACGCGGCCGGCGACAATCCGGTCGGCGCGTTCCGCTCCGGCGTCCCGATCGAACGGGTGAAGGTCGCAGCCTTCGCACTGTCCGGTCTTCTGGCAGCCCTGACCGGTCTCTTCGTCGCTGCGCAGACCGGGTCGGGTGATCCTGTTATCGGCACGCCCTTCACGCTGAACTCGATCGCCGCCGCCGTGCTCGGTGGCGTGGGTTTCCTCGGCGGCAAGGGCACGATGCGCGGCGCGATCTGCGGCAGCCTGCTGCTCTCGGTGATGATCAATGTCATGTTCTTCCTGGGCTTCCCGCCGGTCGCCCAATATGTCGCTCAAGGCCTGATCATCGTCGGCGCGGTCGCCGTGCCGGAACTTCTCGGGCAATGGAGGGCAAGACGATGAACATCATCAGGTCCGCGTTTCGCAATCCGCCGCTGCTGACCTTCCTTCTGGTCGCGCTCGTCTGGATCGTCGCAAGTGTCTCGCTGCGCGGTTTCGGCGCCTATGGCCACCTGCGCTATCTGCTCGAACTCGCCGCGGTGATCGGCATTGCCGCCGCCGGCCAGACGCTCGTCATCCTGATGGGCGGCATCGATCTGTCCGTCGGCGCGGTCATCACCGTCACGGCGATCCTGTTGCCGCTCATCTCGCCGGCGTGGGATCCAAGCGGCCTCGCCGGCATCGCGGCGGCCCTTACCATCGCCACGGCTATCGGCCTGATGAACGGCGCCGGTGCTGCCTATCTTCGCGTGCCGCCGATCATCATGACGCTTGCGATGGCGACCTTCCTGCAGGGCTTGCTCGTCATCGTCGCCGGCGGCAGTGCGGTCACCGTCAGCAATCCGGCGGTCATTCTGCTCGGGCAGGCGCGGCCGCTCGGCATTCCCTCAGGCATCATTCTGTGGCTCGTCGTCTCGATCGTCGTCCTGCTGCTCGTCCACCGCATGCCGATCGGCGCGCGTTTCCTTGCGCTTGGGGCGAACCCGCTGGCGGCCCGGCTTTCCGGCGTCAGCGTCACCCGCAACACGCTGATCGTCCACACTCTGTCCGGCTTTTTCGCAGGGCTTGCCGGCATTCTCGTGCTCGGTATGAACCGGCAAGGTTATGTCGGCATCGGCGACCCCTACCTGTTGACCTCGATCGCCGCCGTCGTGCTCGGCGGCACCTCCATCCTCGGCGGACGCGGCACCTATGCCGGGACCATTCCGGGGGCGATCCTGCTCGTCACGACGACGGCGCTGATCACTGTCGTCAATGCCTCGCCCGGCTGGCGATCGATCATGTTCGGCACCTTGATCCTTGCTCTTCTGCTCGTTTCCGGTCGTGAGGCGCGCCGATGACTGAGCTCTACGACGGGCCGGTGATCGACCCGCATCACCACCTCTGGGACCTCAGCCTGCAACGCCATCCCTGGCTTCAGAAGGCGCGGGCATCAGGCGAGGAGATGGTTTTCGGAAGCCTCGCACCGATCCTGCGCGACTACGGCATCGACGATTATCGCGCCGATGCTGCCCGCCAGAACGTGATTGCAACCGTGCATGTGGAGGCCGGCTGGTCCGTTGCCTACCCGCTGGAAGAGAGCCGCTGGCTGGATGGCCTCGACCGCAGCTCCGGCGTGGCGCGCCGTTATATCGCGCGCGTGCCCCTCGACGGGCCGGACGCCTTGCGCCTGCTCGAGGCGGAAGCGGCAAATCCCAAGGTCGTCGGTATCCGCGATATTCTGAGCTGGCATCCCGATGTGACGAAGAGTTTTGCTTCGCGCGCGAACCGCATGGGCGATCCCGCCTGGCGGGCGGGGTTAGCGCACGCCACGCGGCTCGGGCTGGTCTTCGACCTGATGCTCTATCCCTGGCAGATGAATGAGGCGCTCGAACTGGTGCGCGCTTTTCCGCAAACGCTTTTCGTACTCAACCACGGCGGCAGCCCTGCTGACCGGACGGAGGACGGCATGGCGCTCTGGCGCCGTGGTCTGCGGGCACTCGGCAGCGAGCCGAATCTGCACCTGAAGATTTCCGACCTCGTCGCCTACGACAATAAGTGGACGCTCGAAAGCCTGCGGCCGGTGATCGAGCATTGCCTCGATTGTTTCGGTCCGGCGCGCACCATGTTCGCGAGCGACTTTCCGGTCGCGGGCTTGCACGCTTCTTTCGACGAGGTTTACCAGGTTTTCCGAGCGGTCGCCTCAAAGCTCTCTTACGACGAACAGCGGGCCCTGTTCTTTGCCACCGCCAATGACACCTATCGGCTCGGCATCGCCGATCCCGCCGAGATCGGGAGGGGCTACCATGTCTGACCTTCATATCGCGACGGAAAACGTGCTGATCGACGAGCGGGTGCGCGGCTTTCCGCCGGGCAATTCGTCGCTCCCGCTGGATGCAATCGGCAAGCAGGGATGGAAGCCCTATGACGGCAGGATGGCCCTGCCGCTGATCTCGCTCGACCGGCAGGCCTTCTCCGGCAATGTCGAACTGATGATGGCCTATGTGAAGAGCCTCGGCGCCGAAATCGCCCCGCACGCCAAGACACCGATGTCGACGGCGCTGTCGGAGGCACTTCTGGCGGCAGGCGCCTGGGGCACGACGGTCGCCGACATCCGCCAGGCCGCCGTCCTGCTCAAGGCGGGACAGCGCCGGCTGATCCTCGCCAACGAGATCGGCGGGGCCGCCGCCGCCCGCCGGCTTGCGGCCCTGCTTGGCCACTATCCCGATGCCGAACTCCATATCTTCGTGGATTCCGCAGCACTGGTCGAGGCTCTTCGCTCCGCATGGCAGGAGCGCGCAGATTTACCACCCCTCGGCCTGCTGGTGGAATTCGGCGCGGGCCGCGCCGGTGCTCGCAGCGTCGACGCCGCCGAGGCAATTCTCGAGGCGATCCTTGCCGTGGAGACGCCGACCTTTAGGTTGACCGGCATCGCCGCCTATGAGGGTGCGGCGGCGACCGCCGATGCGGAAGAGACGATGCGTCGCATCGATGCGCTGATGGCGGTGACATCGGATTTCCTGCCGAAGCTGCGCGCCCGTATAGGGGACGAGCGGCCGCTCCTGGTCACGGCTGGCGGCTCGGTGTTTTTCGACCTTGTGATTGCCAGGCTTTCGGCCGCTGTTGCGGCCGATCCCGGCTGCCGGCTGGTGCTGCGCAGCGGCGCGATCTTCTTCCACGACCACGGCATCTACGAGCGTGGCCTTGCCGGCCTCGATGCACGCGGCGGTTTCCGCATCGGCGGCGAGACGGTTTCGGCGGCTGCAGCTTTCCGTCCTGCGCTGCGGGTCTGGGCCGAGGTCCTCTCCCGGCCGGAACCGCGGCTGGCGATCTCAGGCATGGGCATGCGCGACGTGGCGATGGATCAGGGTCTGCCGCGGCCGCTGGCGCTCTATCGCAATGGGGCGTATCTCGCCGATCTCGTGGGCGCCGACGTGTTTCGCCTCAACGATCAGCACGCCTTCGTCGCACTTGCCGACGGCAGCGACGTCGCGGTCGGCGACGTCATCGAGTACGGCATCTCTCATCCCTGCACCTGCCTTGACCGGCATGCCATCCTCTACGGCCTCGACCCCGACCATTCGGTGACGACAGCCTATCTGACCAGCTTCGGCTGAACTTTCCCTCCAAAAGCAAGAAAAGGAAAACCCGCAATGATCCAGCGTTATCAGAAAGGTTCGCGTATGAGCCAAGCCGTTAGCTACGGCGGTCTCGTCTATATTGCCGGCCAGGTCGCGGAAAATCGCAAGGCTGATATCAAGGATCAGACCCGAGACGTGCTCGGCAAGATCGACGCCCTTTTGAAAGAAGCTGGCATCGACCGCTCGCGTCTCATCGCCGTCAATGTCTTCCTGCCGGCGATCGTCGATTTCGAGGCGATGAACAGCGTCTATGATGACTGGATCGACATCGAAAACCCACCGGCCCGCGCCTGCACCGAAGCTCGTCTCGCCGATCCCGATCTGCGCGTCGAAATGACCGCGATCGCCGCGATCTAGCGCATCGGCCCGAAAATCGGATTCGATTTTCGGAAAGCGCAATGCGTAAGTTGAAAGTGTTACAGCGTCCTTTGCGCGTCCCAAAAAGACGCGCGGCGCTGTAACGGCATCGCAACCACCCGCACTGGAGACATCATGCATAGCGGTCTCGTCAATCCGATCGACTTTTCGCGCGAGGGCCGGCAGGCCGGCCACCTCGCCATTCCCTATTCGATCGATCGGTCGCCCTATTATCAGATCCGCATTCCGGTCCTTCGCCTGAAAAATGGCGAGGGGCCGTCTTTGCTGCTGATGGCCGGCAACCATGGCGACGAATATGAGGGCGAACTCCAGCTCGGCCGGCTGATGCGGCTGCTTGATGTCGCTGAAATCCGCGGCGCCGTCACCATCCTGCCGATGGCGAACCTGCCGGCGGTGATGGCGGCCAAGCGCTGCTCGCCCTTCGACGGCGGCAACCTCAATCGAGCGTTTCCCGGCGATCCCACCGGCTCGCCGACAGCGCGGATGGCGCATTTCCTCGAACACGAACTTTTTCCGCGCCATGACGTCGTGCTCGACCTGCATTCGGGCGGCACGTCCATGGCGCACCTGCCCTGCACGCTGATTGAGCGGCAGGCCGATGCCGCCCGTTTCGAACGGTCCGTTTCGCTGATGCGCGCCATGGGTGCGGCGCATGCCTTCATCGCCGACAACGGGCCGACCGCGCCGACATCGATGGGGGCTGCGGCAAGGGCCGGGACCGTAGGGCTTTCCGGCGAGTTCGGCGGCGGCGGCACCGTGACGCCTGAGACAATGGCCTTCACGGCGGCGGCAATCGACCGGCTGCTGGTGACACTCGGCACCGTCGAGCGTCCGGTGCTGTCGCGCGCGCCGCTCACCGAGCCCGGGCCGTTGCAGCTGCTTTCGCTATCCCGCCATAGCCAGGGCGTCTATGCGAACCACAGAGGCTGGTTCGAGCCGGCCGTGGCACTCGGCGCCACCGTTTCCGCCGGCGACCTTGCCGGATGGTACCATGACCTCGAACGCCTGGATCAGCCGGAGGAAGAGCTGCGCTTTGCCGAGAGCGGCATTGTCATTTCCCACAGGCTGCACTGCGACAGCCAGGCCGGCGACTGCCTGATCCAGGTCGCCGAACCCATCGCATCCTGAGGAGCGCTGATCTGCTTACGTGATTGCGCCGACCGACGTCTTGACCCAGTCGAGGCGCTTAGCCGGTATCAGGCCGTAATTGTAGAAGTTCACGCCGTCAGCGCCGGCATCGACGGCGGCCTTGGCGCGTGCGGCGAGCACCGCCGGCCCGCTGACCTCAGGATAGAAGACGCGCAGGCCCACCCCGAGGAACTTGCCCGGTCCGATTGCCGCCCTGCCGGTCCGGATGACATCGCCGACGGCATCCGGCTCCATGTCGTAGCAGCAGAGGATCGCCCCGTCGCAGAGCTTGCCGGCGGCTGCGAGATCGACGCCGCCGAGCCAGCCGTCCTTGAGGTCGATGAGCACGATGCGTGTCGCCGGATCGGCGGCCGCCTTGATCTCGCCGATCAGGCTGGTCACCGGTTCGCTGCGCCAAGTGAGATAGGCATGCAGATCGGGATGGTCGCGAAAGGCGGCGATGCCGGCCGCCGGGAAGTCAGGGAACTGCCGTTCCGGGACAGCTCGTTCGCAGAGTTCCGCGATGAAGCGCCCGACCGACCGGCGCGCGCCTTCGACCGGCACGCCGGCCTTTTCGGCGCGCGCCGTGCAATGGTCGCAGAAGCAGAGCGACAGCAGGAAATCGTCTTCGGCGTTCAGGCCGACGCCGTCTTTCTCGTGATGATATTCATGCGCGAATCCCATGAAGTTCGGGCTCTCGAGTTCCACTATATCGGGCTGGTAGTTGGTCGTGATGTCGCGAACAAGGGTGACGGCATAGGCCCGCGCCGCCGGGCTGGAGGGGCAAAGATTGTAGTAGTTGGGATTGCCGAAGGCGTTCCGCGTCACGTGATCGGGATGCAGCATGCCGAGACGGGTATTGTGGAGGCAGACCGTCCAGCAGGAGACCTTGAGACCCGTCGCCTCGCGTCCTTGGACGAGGGCTTCCAGCATGTCGCCGCGCTCGGTGACATTCCCAGCCATCAGCGGCCGGATCAGCTTATCCCGCCATAGGCTCTCATCCGGCCGGAAGTAAACCGTCCCGTCTTCGGGGAAATAGGCCTTCTGCCGCGGGCTCCGCGGCTGCAGGAACCGGCCAGCATGATAGGACGTCGCCAGGCTGACCGTCGTCAGGCCAGCACGGTCGCGAAGGTCGGCGGCGAGTGCGGCGAGCCCCTGGTCCTGGATATCCCAGGGGTAAGTCCACATGGAAAGATGCATGGCGTGCTCCCATCAGATCTGTCCATTGTATAGAACATGTGTCCATAATAGTGTCCAGACTGATCTTGAGGCGGGCGCCTGCTAGTAGCATTTATGCATAAGGCGGCTGGCCGAAAAGGCCAGCCGCCCTTTGAAGTGGCAGGGCTGATAGCTATTGCGCTGTCGCGTCAGATGTCGACGACGAGGCCTTTGGCTTTCAGCACCGGTTCGAGATTGCTGACCTCGATGACCGATTTACCCTGCTTATATGCCGCGATATAGCCGGCCTCGGCATCTTCGCGGGCCTGTGACAGCCTGGCGACTTCCTGCGCTTCCTGGCGACGCACGACCACCAAGCCGTCGGCATCACCGGCGATGATGTCGCCGGGATGGATGATTTCGCCGCCGACGATGATCGTGTCGTTCACCGCCGCAATAGTTTCTTTCACGGTCCCCTTGATGCAGACGCTGAGCGAGAAGACGGGAAAGCCAAGTTCCCTGAGCTGAAGGGTGTCGCGCACGCCGGTGTCGGTCACGAGACCGCCGATGCCCTTTGCCAGGCAGGCGTTGGCGAGGACATCGCCGAAGGATCCGGCCTCTTCGTATTCGCCGGCCGATACGACGATGATATCGCCCGGCTTTGCATAGTTGATGGCAAGCTGCAGCATGATGTTGTCGCGCGGCGCGCATTTCACCGTAAAGGCCGGACCGCAGAGTTTCATGCGGTAGTCGACGGGCTTCAGGCGGGAGGAAAGGGCTCCGCGGCGCCCTTGGGCTTCGTGGATCGTCGCGGGTGAAAATTTGGAAACGGCGTCGATATCGGCTTTGCTTGGCCGTTCGGCAATATCTTTAATATGGATCACGGATGCCTCCCATCGTTGGCCGACGGCGGGCATGCCCCGCCGTCTGATTTCGTTTGGACATTATTATCGGATGACACCGAGGTCCTAGGGGATCGGGTCGAACTTCAGCTCCGAGAGCGATACGACCTTGTCGGTGCGCGTCATCTTGTATTCGGTATCCGGGCCGAGCCACTTGTCCCAGATCTTGTTGATCTCGCCTGATGTGTCGAGCTTGCGAAGGATCTCGTTGATCTTGGCGGTCAGCGCCGGCTGATCCTTGGCCATGCCGATGCCGATCGGCTGATACAGCATCGGCTCCTCGATCATCCGCATTGGCTTGCCCTTGCTCTTCGATTCATTGACGAACTTGGTCGTCGTCATGGTGTTGGCCACCATGCCGCGGGCCTTGCCCTGTTGGACGGCGAGATAGGCAGAGGCGGTATCCTGGAAGGTCAGCGGATCGGATTTGTTGAGCTTGATCGACATCTCAGACGTCGAACCTTTGGTCGAAGCAATGCGCTGGCCTGCGTAGTCGGCCTTCTTCTTGCCGGCATCGTCCGCCGGCACGATCAGCATTTCCTTGGCGAGATAATAGGGGTCGCTGAACTGGATCTGCTCGGCGCGGCTCAGAGTATAGGCAAGGTTGGCAACGGTGATGTCGACGCGGCCGAGCTTGACCTCGGGCACACGCGCCTCGACCGAAACCGGCTTGATCTCGGCCTTGACGCCCAATTCCTTGGCGATGGCGCCGCAGAGATCGACGTCGAAACCGGCCATTTCGCGGGTCTTCGGATCGGGTGAGGCGAAGGGAGGAACGTCGGCGAACGTCGCGCAGCGCAGGGTTTTCGCCGAGATGATGTTGTCGAGCTGATCGGCTTTTGCGGGCACGGCGGCGGCCATGCCGGCAAATGCGACGGTGAGGGTTAAGCATTTCCAGTTCATTGCTGTTCTCCTTTGTTTTTGGTGGTTGGTATCAATGCCTGAGATCAGCGAGGAATCGCTGCGCACGGGGATGGCTTGGATTGTTGAAGAAGTCCTCGGGGGTCGCCATTTCGAGGATCTGGCCCGCATCGATGAACCAGACCCGATCCGCGACGTCGCGCGCGAAGCCCATTTCATGAGTGACGCAGAGCATCGTCATGCCTTCCGACGCCAGGCTCTTCATGACGGCCAACACTTCGCCGACCATTTCAGGATCGAGCGCGCTGGTCGGCTCGTCGAACAGCATCACCGGCGGTTCCATGGCAAGGGCGCGGGCGATTGCCACCCGCTGCTGCTGGCCGCCTGAGAGTTGACCGGGATAGGCCCGGGCCTTGTCGGCAAGGCCGACCCGATCGAGAAGCTTGAGGGCCTTGTCCTTTGCAACATCCGGCGCCACGCCTTTCACGCGGATCGGCGACATCGACACGTTTTCGACCACCGAAAGGTGCGGAAACAGGTTGAAGTTCTGAAATACGAAGCCGATCCGGCTGCGCAGTGCATTGAGTTCCTTCGCCCGCATGGCGGCGTGAATGTTTTGCCCGTCGAGCGTAATCGATCCGCTGTTGATCTCCTCGAGGCGATTGATCGTGCGGATCAGCGTCGATTTTCCCGAACCGGACGGCCCGCAGATGACCACGACTTCGCCGCGTGTCACCTGCGCATCGATGTCCTTCAGGACCGGGTAGTCGCCGTAGCTCTTGCAGACCTGCGAAAGCCGGATCGTCTGCAATTCCTGTGCTGAAACTGACATGGTCATAGCTGCTCCGATATGATTTTCGATGGCGCGACCAAGGCGGCAGAGGGAAGGTTGGAAAGTCCCGCACGCCGCCGCGTGATGCTCCGCTCGAGGCGATTTGCGAAGTAGGTGAGCGTCCAGCAGATGGCGAAGTAGACGATCGCCAGAATGAGGAAGACCTGGAAAGGCTGGGTCAGGAGCTGGTTGTTGACCTGGCTTGCGGCAAAGGTCAGGTCCGGCACGTTGATCACGTAGCCGAGCGTCGTGTCCTTGATCGTCGAGACGAAGGTGGAGATGATGCTGGGGATCATGTTGTAGAGCGCCTGCGGCAGGATGATGAAGCGCATCGCACCGAGATAGCCGTGGCCAAGCGCACGCCCCGCATCCATCTGGCCCGGTCCGAGCGCGACGATGCCGGCACGGACGACTTCGCTCAGGAACGCGCTCTGATAGACCACGAGTGTCGTCAGCATCGTCACGAAGCTCGGTACATCGGCGCCGGTCAGCAGCGGAACGAGGAAATAGCTCCACAGGATGAGCATCAGCAGCGGCACGCCCCTGGTGAAATAGACCAGCGCAGTGACCGGCCAACGCAGCAGTGGCGACTTGGAGAGCCGCGCCAATGCGAACAGGATGCTGACCGGAAAGGCGAGAGCGATGCTGAGCGCCGAAAGGATCAGCGTATTGGCGAGCCCGCCAAGCGGCCCATTGGGATATTGGCCGATCAGCAGCAGCAGCCAGTAGTCTCGAACGATGGCGATCATGTCGTGGATCATGCGCGCGCGCTCCTGGCAGGATCGGTGCGCATCGACAGATAGGCGCCGATGCTCATGATCACGAGCGAGAAGAAAAGGTAGAGAACCGTGCCGACCAGGTAGATCTCGAAGGTCCGGAAGCTGAGGTTCTCGATCTCCTTGACCGCATGGGTCAGCTCCGAGGCTCCGATGACAACGGCGAGACTGCTGTTCTTGAACAAGGAAACGCTGTGATTGATGAGCGGCGGCAGCGCGTTGCGCACGCCTTGCGGCATGATGACGAAACGCATCGCGGAGACATAGCCGTGGCCAAGCGCACGCGCTGCCTGCATTTGGCCGGGACTGACCGAGCGCACGCCGGACCGAAGATCTTCGCTGAAATAAGCCGCCTGGCAGAGCCCGAGCCCGATCACCGCGAAGATGGCCTCCGCATTATGGACTGCCAGCCATTCGGCTACCCCGCTCGGCATCAGCGTGAAAATCCCGAAGTACCACAGCATGAGCTGAACCAGGGTCGGGACGTTCCGGTGGTAGGAGACGTAAGCGGCGACTAACGGATCGCCGAAGCGAAAGGGCGACAAACGCAAAGCCAGCAGCAGAAGCGCCAGCGCCATCGCCATCGACCAGGAGCCGGCATAGATGATGAAGGTCATCTCGATGCCATGCAGCAGCATGGCGGTATATTCCGGATTTCCCAGGATTGCCGAAAGGTCGAAACCGCTCACGGGTTTGGCTCCCCGGATTGATCCGTCTTCGCCGCAGCGGATTGATCCGGCTTCGCCGAAGGCTGGGGCTTTGCCGTCTGCAGCCCGCCCATAACCTGTAGCGTCGGCGTGATCTCCATGTGCCCGATATTGACGGCGACGGGGGCTGCTACGGCGAAGGCAATCGCGTCGGCGATGTCGGCCGCCTGCGGCAGTTCGAAGCCGTCGATGAACCGTTCGCGGATGCTGGGGTCATCGCCGTGGACGTGATTGAAGATATCAGTGGCGACCCGGCCGGGGCAGATTTCCGTGACCCGTACCCGCTTGCCGAAAGCGTCGATGCGTAGCTGGTTGGACAGCATGCTCACCCCTGCCTTGGTGGCGTGATAGGATGAGTTGCCGCCGAAATTGTAGGCGCCGGCGATCGACGAGATGTTGATGACATGCCCGCGGTCGCGCGCCACCATGCCCGGCACGACCATCCGGCAGATGTGCAGGACCGCCCGGAGATTGACGTCGACGATGAGATCGATATCGCCCTCGTCGGCCTCCAGGAACTTCTTCGGCCGGTCGACACCGGCATTGTTGACGAGAATATCGAACTCCACCCGACGGGTGAGCTCGGCCATGGCCTGACGGTCGGCCACGTCGATGACGTGGGCGACGCAGCCCGTCCGCGCAGCCAGCTGCTGCAGCGCTTCGGCACTGCGGGCAACGGCATGGACCTCGATGTTCTCCCGGCGGAGCCGCTCAACCACGGCTGCGCCGATACCGGAGGATGCGCCGGTCACCAGTGCGGTCTTGTAGTCGGAGAATGGCATTGTCGTTCCCTTGTTGTTGATTGAGACAGTAGCGAAGCTTTAACCCCTTGCCTAAGACCGATTATCTCTGGAGCAATAAGCAACGGTTATGGAGCCGGGAGGGCTGCTGGAAGAAGAGAAAGAGGTGGTCTCAGCATCACCTCGCAGTATCTCTGCCTCGGGCTGCCAGCGACCGCGTCGCGTTGCAAAAGCAATGCGCGTCTGCAAACATGTAAGCAGCGCAGATCAGAACGGTACCCCGATCCTCATGGACATCAGACGCCTCAAATCTTTCATCGTGATCGTCGACAGCGGCAGCATCACGCGAGCGGCGGACCTTCTGCATATCGCCCAGCCGGCTCTCAGTCAGCAGCTTGCGGCACTGGAGGAGCATTTCGGCCACAAGCTGCTGATCCGCAGCCAGCAGGGTGTCAGCATGACCGATGCGGGACACGCGGTGTATCGCCATGCGCAGATTATCCTTCGGCAGATGGAGCAGGCGCAAGCGGATGCATCGGCAGCCGGCAATTCGCTTGCCGGCCGTGTGTCCGTCGGTCTGGTGCCGTTCAGCAGTGCGGCCACGCTGTCGGTCGACCTCCTGGCGGAGACCCGCAAACGACATCCCGGTATTCTGCTGCATCTGACCGAAAGCGTCGGCCAGACCTATAGCCAGATGATCATGAACGGCCGGTTGGAGATGGCGCTTCTCCATGGAACAGGACCGATCAAGGGCGTTCGGTTCGAGCCGATCCTGAGCGAAGAGTTTTTCCTTGTCGCGCATCGGGACTTTGCGATCGAAGCGGATGCGAAACCGGTTCCGCTCAATGCTCTCGACGGAATACCGCTGCTGTTGCCGCCGGCCTACAATTTCGTCCGCCGCGCGGTCGATACCGCCTTCACGCGCACCCGCACCAATTTGAAGGTCGTGGCGGAAGTCGAAATCGTCCGCACTCTGGCCCGCGCGGTGGGCAGCGGTCTCGGCGCCACGATCATGCCGAAAGCCATCGCCGACCGTATCGTATCGGAATCGAGTGAGCCGCTGATCTGCCGGCTCGTCTCGCCGCGGATCGAAGAAACACTGTCGCTGTGCGTTTCCGACCAGAATCCCTTGTCGGAACCGGCCCTCGCCGTCCGCGACATCCTTCTCGAGTTGACGGCGCGGCTGAAAAGCTAAACCAGAGGCGCGACGCCGATCAGCGCATATCCTTGCAGAATTGAGCTATGCGGGCGCATCCTTCGCCGAGCTTTTCCATGCTCGTGGCGTAGGAAATCCGGAAAAAGGGGCTCATTCCGTAAGCCGCCCCTTGCACGGTCGCGACATGATGCTCGTCGATGAGCGCCATAACGAAATCGACGTCGGTGTCGATCTTTCGACCGCCCTTGCTGGTCTTGCCAATCAGCCCGGAAATGTTGGGATAGATGTAGAAGGCGCCCTCGGGCCTATGGCAGCGCAGCCCTTCCACCTCCGACAATCTGGCGAGGACGAAGTCGCGTCTTTCCTTGTAGATCGCGGCACGCTCCTTCAAGAGATCCTGCGGCCCGTCCAAGGCGGCGGTCGCCGCAGCCTGGGTCAGCGTCGCGATGCCGCCGCCATTCTGGCCGTTGACGTTGCTGACGGCGGAGATCAGGTCTTTCGGCCCGGCGCAAAAGCCGAGCCGCCAGCCTGTCATTGCGTAAGCCTTGGAGACGCCGTTCATCGTCAGGACGCGATCATAGAGCCTGGGCTCGACTTCCGCGATCGTGCAGAACTGGAAGTCGTCATAGACCAGGTGTTCGTAGATATCGTCCGTCATGATCCAGACGTTGGGATGTCGCAGCATGACCTCGGCGATGGCGGCCATCTCCGCCCTGGAGCAGGCTGCTCCGGTCGGATTGTTCGGGAAATTCAGGAAGAGCCATTTGGTGCGCGGCGTGATCGCTGCCTCCAGATCCTCCGGACGCAGCTTGAAGCCGCCCTGCTCGTGACAGGAAACAGCGACCGGGACGCCGCCGGCGAATTTGACGATATCGGCATAGCTGACCCAGGAGGGTGTGGGGATGACGACCTCGTCGCCCGGATTGCAGGTTGCCAGCATGGCGTTGAAGATCACCTGCTTGCCGCCGCCCGAGACGACGATCTGGCTGGCATCGTAGTCGAGATTATTGTCCCGTTTGAACTTCCTGATGATGGCGGCCTTCAGCGCCGGTGTGCCGTCCATCGGCGGATATTTCGTGTCGCCGGCAAGAGCTGCCGCATGGGCCGCCTCAATCGCGTGGGCCGGCGTGGGGAAATCCGGCTCGCCGGACGAGAGGCTGACGACCTTGATGCCTTGGGCGGCAAGTTCCCTGGCCCGCTGGGTCATGGCGGCGGATGCGGAGATGGAGACGTTTTTCAGGCGGTCAGCGATGACGGACATCGACATGGTCCTTCGATGAGAGATCGGAACGGGAAATCGCCCGCGGGCGATCGGGATTGCGTCAGTCGGCGAGTTCGGCGGCAGGCGCGAGCGCGGCACCCGTGGCTTCGATCTCACCGCGCACGATGCCGGCAAGCTCAAGGGCGCCGGGCGTGTCGCTGTGGACGAGAATGGAGCGGGCCGGCATTGCGATCACCGCCCCGTCGATCGTCTCGACCGTGCCTTCGAGGAGGAATTGCCGCACACGTGCACGCACTGCGGCTTCGTCCTTGATGACGGCCCCCGGCAGCCCGCGCGCGACGAGTTTTCCGCCGGCGTCATAGGCCCGGTCGGCAAGGAAAAGCGCCAACGTCTTCAAACGTGCGCGTTTGGCCGCCTGCTGAATCTCGCTGCCATGGGTGACGAAGACGACGAGACCCGCGTCCACCGTGGCGATCGCATCCATCATCAGATCGGCCAGCGCAGGATCGCGATTGACCATATTGCCCATGGCCGCGTGGAAGCTGATATGAGAGACAGTGACACCCTCGGCTTTGGCGATCGCCATTAGAGCCCCCAACTGATAGAGCATCTGCTGGCGAAGCTCATCTGCCGGAAACGGTATTTCGCGCCGGCCGAAGCCGAGCCGATCAGGCAAACCGGGATGCGCGCCGATGCCGACGCCGTTCAGCTTCGCAAGCCGGACCATGCGCCCCATGATCTCCGGGTCGCCGCCGTGGAAACCGCAGGCGATGTTGGCCGACGAGACGAGTTTCATCATCGCTTCGTCATCGCACAGCCGGTAGGGACCAAATCCTTCGCCCATATCGGAATTCAGATCGATCTTCATCAGTTCCTCCTTTTGACGGCCTGTTGGGCGACACGCATCAGGCCATCGCCTTCAAGGCGCGCTTGACCATTCGGGATGTCTGCCTGACGTCTTCGACATAGCGGGCGACAGCCTGTTCCACCGTGCGCGCCTCCGCATGCGTCGAGCGAACGAAATTCAGGCGGGCGCCGATGCGGGCTTGCCCGAGCCGCCAGAGATCGCATTCGATCACTCCGGCGATCTTCGGATATCCGCCGGCGGTGTTGGCATCGCTCATTTGCACGATCGGTTCGCCGCCGGGCGGAACCTGGATCACGCCGGGCACGACGCCGTGGGAGCGCATCTCGATGGATGCTGTCGGCGTGATCGGCTCGCCTGATAAGCGGTAGCCCGTCCGGTCGCTTCGGGAGGAAATCCTCCAGGTCTGGCTCCAGAAGGCTTCGCCATCTCCGGCGAAAAGATCATGCTCGCCGGCCGGCAGGGCGCGGATCGGCAAAGCGCCGTCGACAGTGGCCGGGAAGACATCGCGCAGCGCCACGGCCGGTTCGACGACGGCGAGACCAGAGGCCGGCAACATGACCATCTCTGCGTCCTCGCCGACCGCGATCCGATCGCCCTTCGCCAGGGGCCGGCCGGCATTGCCACCAAAGCCACCGCGGAGCGATGTGCTTTGCGAGCCCATGACAACTGGGATATCCAGCCCGCCTCCGAGCGCAACATAGGAGCGTGCAAGCCGCGGGGGCTGTGTCAGTCCGAGAACCTGT
The DNA here is from genome assembly GCF_056406515.1 of Rhizobium sp. P1_B8. Taxonomy (NCBI): domain Bacteria; kingdom Pseudomonadati; phylum Pseudomonadota; class Alphaproteobacteria; order Hyphomicrobiales; family Rhizobiaceae; genus Rhizobium; species Rhizobium sp. P1_B8. The sequence continues at coordinate 55,568 of NZ_JBFTZZ010000024.1, forward strand.
CCGGGCTCCGCGAGATAGGCGCACCAGGGAAGCAGTTCCGATCCATCCAGATCGGGATTGCCGTCGGCACCGGTAACGGCAAAGACCACGCGCCGCTCGAAACGCAGGCTGAACGGGAACGTCTGCACCTCTATCGCGGCGGCATCTTCGTCATTGCCGACGAGAATGTTGCCGATCCGGACCGCGAGCGGATCCATTGCGCCGCTCGCCGATACGCCGATGTCGCGATAGCCGGGGCGGCCAAGATCCTGCACTGTATTGAACGGGCCGCTTTCCAAGATCTCGATCATAGCTCAATCCCTGCTGGCAGGAACCGCACCGTATCTCCCGGCGCCATCATGGCGGGGGTCGGTGACCTGGGGTCGAACATCTCAAGCGTCGCGAAGCCAATGGAATTCCAGCCATTCGGACCTGTGAGCATGGCGACGCCGGTCTGCATGCCGCCGATGGTCACGCAGCCCTTCGGCATTTTCAGCGAGGGCACGGTCTTTCGCGGCATGTAGATGCGCGGATCGAGACCATGCAGATAACCGAAACCGGGAGCGCTGCCCAAGGCGAACACACGGTAGGTCGCTTCATGATGGATGCGGACGACCTCGCGGTCGCTCAAGCCTGAGAGATCGCAAAGGGCTGGAAGATCCGTCGCATGTTCGCCGCCATATTGGACGGGGATCTCGATGGTCTTGCCCTTGAGATCGATGCTACGGGCATTCTCCCATGCCTCCAGCAGCCGGGCGACCACCGCATCGGGATCTTCGGGGGTCTCCTTGAAGATCACCAGCAGATTGGTCATGCCCGGGATGTTTTCCGCAAGGTCCGTCCAACCTTTCACAGTCTGGGACAGAGCCCAGATCCGCCGCTGCGCGATAAGGTCGAAGTCGCCTGGCGCCTCGAGCAGGAAGGATCTGGCGCCGATCGAGGAAACCCGCGCCAGGTTTTTGGTGACCGGAACGATCTCGCGTTGCGATGCATGTCTGTTCGTCGTGACGATCATGACTGGAGCTCGATTTCGAACAGAGGATCACCGAAGCCGACCGGTGCGCCGGGTTCTGCGAGCAGCCTGGTCAAAACACCGGAACGGCTGGCGCGAAGGGGAAGCAGGATATGCCCTACCCCGACAAAGCCGACGATATCCGCTTCGGATACGGAGCGCGGCAGATTTTGCGGCGCGGCGGAGGCGGGATGCTCGACATGGAAGCGGCCGGCCATCGGCGCCTTCACAACCACCGATGCGGAGCCGGAAGCCAAACCGGGAACACGGGGCGTCGCTCCGGTCGAGCTGATCCGGGCGCCGTCTTTTCCGGCGACGACGATGCGAAGCTGTCCGTCCGGCCGGGAGATTTCAAGACCGTCCACGCCTGCGGCCATCAGCGCCTCGGTGAGCAATGCGATCGTCGCCGGATCGCTGAAATCGATCGCGCTCATGCCGCCCTCCGCAGCTTCAGCCATTGTTCGAGATAGTGAATGTCCGTCTCGCCGCGCGCGAATGCGCCGTCCTCGAACAGGGCGCGCAGGGAGTGGATATTGGTGGAAATCCCCTCGACCTCAGTGCCGGCAAGCGCTTCGCGCATTCTTGCCATTGCTTCCGTCCGCGTCGGCGCATGCACGATCAGCTTGGCGATCAGCGAATCGTAATAGGGCGAGACCTTGTAGCCGGCATGAATATGCGTATCGACGCGAATGCCCAGCCCGACGGGCAAAGCCAGATGGGTGACGACACCCGCCGATGGCAGGAAGGTTTCCGGATCCTCGGCGTTGATACGGCATTCGAAGGAATGGCCTTCGCATGTTACATCGCCTTGGTTGAGATCCAGAACGTGACCCTGAGCTGCCCTTATCTGCGCCTGGACGATATCGACGCCGCTCGTCATTTCGGTGACGGGATGCTCGACCTGAAGTCGCGTGTTCATCTCGATGAAATAGAAAGCGCCATCCTCATAGAGGAATTCGAAGGTTCCGACGCCCCGGTAGCCGATCTGGAGGCAGGCTTGCACGCAAGCCAGGCCGACCGGCTGGATGATGTCGGACGCGATCCCCGGCGCCGGCGCCTCCTCCACCACTTTCTGATGGCGGCGCTGCATCGAGCAATCCCGGTGTCCGAGCCACACGGCATTGCCGTGATCGTCGCAAATAACCTGGATCTCGATGTGACGCGGATGCTGGAGGAATTTCTCCATGTAGAGCGATGGTGAGCCGAAGGCCTGGCGGGCCTCTTCTCGCGTCAGAGCGATTGCTTCATGCAACACGTCGGCCTTTGGCACGACGCGCATGCCGCGTCCGCCGCCGCCGCCGGCTGCCTTGATGATGACAGGATATCCGATTTCCAGCGCTATGCGCTCGATCGTGGCGGGATCATCGGGCAGCGCGGTGTCCGGACCGGGAACGCAGGGCACGCCGGCCGCCATCATCGCGCGCTTTGCCGAGATCTTGTCGCCCATGGTCGCAATCGAGGAGGTGGTCGGACCGATGAAGATCAGCCCCGCCTTTTCTACAGCGTCGGCGAAGGCAGCGTTCTCGGACAGAAAACCGTAACCGGGATGAATGGCGCCCGCACCGGCGAGACGTGCTGCCAGAAGGATGGCATCCTGATTGAGATAGCTCTTGGCGGCACTCGACGGGCCGATGCAGAGAAAGCTGTCGGCGGTGCTGCCGTAAGGCGCTTCCCTGTCGGCCTCGGAGCAGATGGCGATCGTCTTCAGGCCGAGCTCGCGGCAGGCGCGCTGGATCCGAACTGCGATCTCGCCACGATTGGCGATCAGAACGGTATCGAAGCGGCCGGCCGCGGATTGTTCAGGCGTTTCCGGCATCAGGCAATCTCCGCCAGCAGATCGCCGGTCTCGACCTCGCCGTCGTCGATTTCGGTGAGGTGCGTAATGCGCCCTGACCGCGGCGCGGCGATCGTGTTGAAGACCTTCATTGCCTCGATGATGAAAAGGGTCTGCCCCTCCTCCACCTCGTCACCGATTGCGACGAATGGCGGCTCCCCAGGCGTCGGGGTCCGGTGCAGAACGCCGAAGACCGGCGCCTTCACCGCGTAGGTTTCCTCAGGCCTCGAAGGCATATCGGAGCCAGCATCCTGGGCAAGGCTTGTCGTTGATCCTGCCTCTTGCCGGGGCTCGGCAGCAGCCTCCTGACCCGGCGACGTGCGGAAGATCCGAACCGTCACGTCCTTCTCCGTCACGGTCAGCTCGGTAATGTTCGATCGTCCGACAAAGTCGATCAGCGTCTTGATCTTCGAGAGGTCCATATGCGTGCTCGGAATTTCAAAATTCCACCGCGCGGACCCGAAGTTTCACGTCGCCCGGTGTTGTGATTTTTCGTAGCACGACGCGTCGACTGATGGGGTCAGACGAAGTTTTGATGGAGTGCAATCCGCGTCCTATGGGGACATAGCGCCGGACGCCCTTCGACGAATAGAATCCATCGAAGAGCAAAACGCTTTTCGAAGCGTCGCCTCCCTCCGAAATGATTTACACTTTATCGCACCTGTCTCCTCACTCCTATCGTTAGTCCCGCCGTCCGGGCGTGAATAACGATAGGAGTGAGTATATCGAGACGCTGGCTCATGAGGGCGACTGGCGAAGTTGTAGACCGTCAACCCGCTATCGACATCGCTCGAAAGTCAAATGACCTTCAATCCTTCTTGGGCGTCTTGAAACATACCGTTCAGTTTTACGGCAACCCAGAAGACTTTCTCGGTATCAGCGCCAGGCTCCGCGTGGGCTATTACCGATAAAAAACCATCGGTGCTCGTAGCATTAGGATCTATAGTTACTTTGATTTTCGGAACGACATCGTTGCCGTGCTTATTGGTACATACGAATGCATCGATCGTCTTTTTACTAAAGCCACGACCTATGAGTTTAAAAGGCTTGTCGTCGCCCCAAGAAACAACCACTAGCGGTTCGCTTAAGCTTTCGATCTCAACTTCCGGCTTATCACCACACATATTAGCCTCCGGGATCCATCGTGATCTGTGGGTTAATCGTTGTCGCCTGATCTGCGAGGTATGAACCCGCCTGATCTCGACATAACGCCGCCGGAGCGGGACAAGGCGCCGCCCGATCTGGACATTCCACCTCGGAGATCAGTCGAAGCCTCGGCCGTGAGCAGGATTTGCTCAAAGGTTCCCGTTTCGGCATCGAGCCTCATCGAGAGATCGCTCTTATCATAGATCCAAACCCTCATATCCTTGGCGAGAGCACCAATTTGGGAACCGAGACCCGTTCGGGCACTCGAACCAGGGGACCGAGACAATCTCTCGTACCCGAGATCGCTCGGAGGGGGATCGTCGGGATCTGAACCGGCGCCGTGGACAACGAAGATTGCTGGCCGACCTAGTTCAATGAAAGCACCCTCGAACGAAAATGCATAGATTCGCGCGAGTTTCGCGCCCTCCGCAGCAAGCTGGCTTCTCAAAAAATTGTTCGTTCCTGCTTTAGGGATGCCCAGAGGCTCGTAAACGCTGCCTCTAAGAATTACATCGTTAAGCGAGCGCCCGAACAAATATACAGCTGATACGCCGAGTAAAGTTTCATTGTCTCCCACGTCTCCCTCCATCTACCGAATTATTGACTGCTCATTGATCTCGACAGTAAAATTTTCTCGCGATAGTTCATCTTCGGAAGCGCGAGATAATCTATTGGCAGTAGCGTACGTGCGGAAAGGACATGGCTGCGATGCTCGCCGCCTTTGAGGTGTGCGCCAGCATGCAATTCGCCGATCGCCCGTTGCCCGAAGTTCCTGCTGATGATCCTCGCAAATTGGCCGCCACTTTCATCCCGATCAATCGCAAGCATCGTTCTCGCCACGTCGCCGTAGTCCAGGAAGTCGGGAGCAAGAGCCCACAAGGTTTCCGCCAGATACGTCCCGACGACGTCTCGTGCATCGAGCAGTGCTTCGACAAAACCATCCGAGTTGCGCGCGAAAGCGCGGTCGAAAGCATGCTGCACGGGTGCCTCGGCGGCCGGATCGAACTCGGCAATATCTGCGAGATTTTCAACGGCAGGCGAGATCAAGCCGCGCGCCACTAGGCTCTCATGAAAGAGGTCGACGAGGATGTCGAATATTGCACCGGTGAGCGGTTGCGAGAGCTCATGCTCGTCCTTCCACCCACGAGCGAAGTCGGCCATCGTCCTTTTGTTATTTGCCGAACGAATCTGGCGATGCGGCGAAAATTCCGAAAAGCGCGCAAGGCGATTTGCACGGTAGAGGTTACCGCGCGTCTCCGCGAGAACATTGTCGATCACGGACGGAAAATGCATGGCCGCGATCAGCGACACGCAGTCGGAGAAGGCCTCCTGGAAGCCAAGATATTCCGGATACTCGGTTCCCGGGCGCGGCACGCCCAGTACGCTGAAGATGATCGCGTGCCCCACCTCATGAGCGATGACGTCAAAATCCAGGCTGAAGGGAAGGACGCGCCCGTTGTTTTCGAACTGGCTCCCAATTTCGAGGAAACCATAGCCGTATTGGGCGTTGTCCCATCGCGGCAGGATCGAGATTTCCAGACGGTCATAATGATCGCGAAAATGCCAGGTGAGCGGCTGACCGAGATAGCGCTCCCACACATCCAGTGTGAATCGCACGCAACCAAAAACATGCGCGGCTTCGAAGCCAGCCATTGAAGATCGGAGATAGTCGAAATTGCCGTACTCGTCGGGGGTGGCCGGCTGAAGGATTTTCCCGGTCCAGGGCGGCAGATACATGTACGGTGTTCCGAGCGGCCCGCGGTTCACACCGTAAGGACTCGTCTTGCCGACCGGCTCCACAACGAACATGCGATCGTCGGCCGGACCAGCTGTCAGGCTACCCAGCGGAGACGACACTTCGACAATCTCGGGACTGGACCGAGCATCTTCAAATGGAGGCTGTACAAAAAGTCTGAACCGGGTGCCCATCCGCTCCCCCTCAAAAGACTTTTATGATTGCCAGTTTAAGTTGACCTTCGGCGCTCGCGAGAATTTTAGCAAGTAATGAAATAGTATTAGCGCCAGCCTGCCAAATGTACCGGGCGTTATTCAGACGGCTCAACCAACCTCGAATAGCGCGGGTGACTGCGAATGGAATCGAGGTCCGAATCGTTCTTGAACCACAGCCGCATCTCGATGCCGACCTGAGGTATCCAGACCTCAAGCAAATCTATCGCTCTGTCGATTTCGCCAAGCAGTGCATAGGTGCACGCGGCATTGTACTGGATGTTTATGTCGTTGGGATCCGTCGCCAGCGCGCGCGCCAACCATTCCAGTGCCATGTCGCGGACACCGAGAAAGGCCAGTGCCGTCGCTCCCAGGCAGGCAACATTGGCATTCTCCGGGTGAAGCCGCAGTTCCTCCTCCGCCTTTTTCAACGCGATCCGCGCATAGCTACTGGCCTTGTCTATTTGCCCGAGCGAACGAAAGACGTTCACGAGCATGATCGGCGCACCATAATCGGCAGGCTTGATTTCCATTGCGCGCTGAAAGTGCGTGGCCGCTAGTTCGAACTGACCGTCGGTGACGCAAAATTCGGCATAGTACCGGTTCGCCTCGTGGCAATTGGCGTCGAGCGACAAAGCCTGCTCGAATGCTGAAACCGCCTCAGCGCGATTGCCGGCCACCGCCAACGCAAACCCCTTTGCCGCATGTGCCTCCGCTAGATTGGGATCGATAACGAGCGCCGTCGCCGTGTTCGCGAGAATGGCCTCCACGGGAATTTCCGCACCGAACTGAGACCGCAGACGCGCATCGCAAACCGCGATTCCGGCATAGGCGCGGGCATAGCCCGGATCCAATTCGATGGCTCTGGCGAAACTCTGCCTGGCCATCAGGTGGTTCGAGCGCGAGGCAATATGGTAGTATTCTCGCCCCCTGAGGAAATGCGTATAGGCTTCAACGCTTCCTGTCGGCGCCTGCTCGATAGCCTTCTTCTCCTCCGGAAGCAGCTTGACCTTAAGCTGCTCGACGATCGCCTTCACGATCTCGTCCTGCACTTCGAAGATGTCGGTGAGGTCGCGGTCGTAACGCGCGGCCCATACATGGCCGTCGCTGGCTGCTTCGATCAATTCCGCATTGATTCGTACGTGGTTGCCTGCCTTGCGGACGCTGCCCTCCACGATATAGGCAACGCCGAGTTCTCCGGCGATGCGCTGCAGGTTTTCGCTCCGGCCTTTCCACGTGAAGACGGTGTTGCGGCTCAGTACGAATAGGCCTGAAACATTCGATAGGTCCGTGATGAGATCTTCAGTGATGCCGTCGCTGAAAAAATCCTGCTCGGAATCGTTGCTGATGTTAGCGAATGGCAGGATTGCAACGGATGGCTTGTTGACGGGTGCCCGTGTGTGGGTACCTGCGGCAAGCGGAACCTGCTCGCTGGAGGCGACATTGCCCCAATCGGCAAAATAGACATGGACCGGACGGGAAATGTTCTTGACGTTCATGGCGCCCTGATCTGCGAAATCGAGACCGAGCTTGTTTGCGACTTCGTGGCGCACTGCCGCCGAACAGGCAATGCCGCCCGGAGCTGCAAGGGCTTGCAGCCGGACTGCCACATTAATGCCGTCCCCATGAAAGTCATCCGCATCGAAGACGATATCGCCCAGATTCAAGCCTATCCGGAACGCGAAGTGCCTGTCCGCTGGAATCCCCATGTTGCGCTCCAGCATGCCGCGCTGGATTTCGACTGCGCATCGTGCAGCACTGAGCACGCTCCCGAACTCGACCAGGAAACCGTCGCCCATCAGCTTGATTATATGCCCGCCATGGTTCGCGACAGCTGGATCGAAGAGCTCGCGGCGATGCTGACGAAGGGCGTTGAGCGTCTCCTCTTCGTTTGCCTCCAGGAGACGGCTGTAGCCCACCACATCGGCGGCCAGGATAGCCGCCAATCGGCGCTCGACAAGCTCTGCACACATGCCCGTCTCCCCAACGTGCTGGTGGCAATATTACTCAATTCTAGAAGTTAGCCGATCATGTTGCCGGATGATTGTATTACTGACAACTAAAATATCCCTCTGTCGCCAAACCAACAGTTTACGCTGAACACTGTAGGGCTGTAATGGCGTCGACCGACAAGAGATCGAAGTACCGAGGATCAAGCGGCGGGTTTTGATTGATGTCGAGGGTAATCCCCTCGCCGCGGCCGGCTCCGTCAGTTCTTCGGAGCAGCGATGCTCTCCCGCAAGATCAGGCTGCTGCGGATGACGGTACGAACCGTCGCCGTATTCTGCCTCTGGCCAATGGCGTCGAAGAGGAGATCCACCGCGGCGCGCCCCATCTCTTCCACCGGCTGCTTGATCGTCGAGAGTGGCGGAGAGCAAAATTCGCAGACGGGGGAGCCGTCGAAGGAGACGACGGACACATCACCGGGAATACTTAGGCCCGTCCGTTGGATACGGCTGACAAATGAAATGGCCATGTCATCGCTGGTCGCGATGACGGCTGTCGGTTTCTCGGTCAACTCGGCGAAATCATCCGCCGCCTGGACACCAATGTCGAAGCCGTGCTGATAATCGAGATGACCACCCGAGCGATGCACCGAATCCTCGGACAATCCTGCCGCCTCGAGCGCCTCGAGGACGCCGCCGTAACGCTCGACATCGTGATAGTTGCCTTCAGGCCCCGCAAGATAGAAGAACCGTCGATGACCCAGTCGGATCAGTTCGGCCGTGACGTCGCGCACGGCCTCGCGGTCGTTCGTAACGACGCTCTGCAGGCCGGCATCGCTCATGTCGAGCAGCATCGACACGATCGGCAGGCCGGAATTGGCCAGCGAGCGTCCGTCAACCTCCGGAAGCTTCGACGACAGGATGATGGCCCCGCGCACGCTGCCGCCGAAGGCGAGGTCGAGAATGTGCCGTTCGGAAATCTCGTCGCGGTCGAGGTTGGCGATCATCAGGTTGTAGCCGCCCTGGATCAGCGATTTATTGATACTCTGCAGCACCTGCGGAATGACCTGGGAAGCGCCATAGTAGAGCGATCCCGGCAGAATGATCATGATGATATTGGATTTGCCGACCCTGAGACCGCGCGCCATCGCGTTCGGGGTGTAGCCCAGTTGCCTGGCTGCGGCATTGATCTTGGCGCGCGTCTTTTCGTTGACCCGTCCGGGATTGGCGAGCGCCCGGCTCACTGTCGATATCGCAACGCCGGCGAGCCGCGCGACATCGGCCATCAACGCGCCTGATTGATCCTCCCCGACTACATCCTTGTTTTTGTTCACGGTTCTTTCTTTCTCCGGGATGCTTTTGTTTGCAACTCTAAGACAAGTGGCAGCTTATAGCAAACGTTTGCCAAAAACCGCTTGCGTAAAAAAACAGCTTGGCTATTATCTAATCATGGCAAACGATTGCCATACGCTAATGCATTGAAAATTCTACGACTTATGAATGCGGAACGGCCCTTCCGCAAACGGATAGGTCATGCCTTGAAAAGGGAGTGATTATGGCTGCTGACGACAGGCTGCGCTTCGGCGTCGATCTCGTGACATTCTTCCATCCCGGCTTTTGGGACGTCGATAGCCATGACGCGATCGTCGACTATGCACGCGCCGCGCCGCGCGCCTTCTGGGACAAGATCCTCGACGGCGTCCAGGCCTCCGGCGTTACCGGCGTCGAGCTGACCTTCTCTCCCTTCAACTGGCAGGACGCGATCAAGACCTATGGATCCGTCGATGCCTTCGCGGCCGAGCTGGCAAGACGCGGTCTGACGCTGTGCAGCGGCTTCTTCGCGGAACTTGAGGCGGCCGGCGACTTCGCCGAGCCCGAGGCCCAGCGCGCGCTGATCGACAAGGCGGAACGATATGCCGACTTCCTGAAAGCCTGCGGCAGCGACATCATGGTGATCGGCGCGCCCTTACGCCAGACGCTCGGCGCCCAGCCGGTGCAGTTCCATGATTTCGATCGCGCCAAGGTGATCGCCGATTTTCTGAACCGGCTCGGCGCGACCCTCTATGCCAGGGGCGTACGGCTGGCGCTTCACACCGAGGCGCACTCGATCTTTGCCGCCGCGCGCGACGTCGATCTGATGATGCTTCTCACCGACCCAGCCTATGTGCACATGTGCCCGGATACCGCCCACATCATCGTGGCCGGCTCCGATCCCGTCCAGCTCGTCGATCGCCATCACGAGCGCATGATCATCGCCCACTGGAAGGATGCGCGCGGCCCGATGCCCGCCGACACCCCGATCGACAAGCACATCCATGAACGCCACCAGCCCTATTTCTGCAGCTTCGGCCTCGGACGGGTCGACTGGCCGGCCTGGATCCGGCTGCTGCGCGACCGGGCCTATGAAGGCTGGGCGATCCTCGAACTCGATGCCGCGCCGGATCCCGTCCGCGACATCGCCAACGGGCTCACCCTCGTCCGGCAGGCGCTCCTGCCGATCTATCGCTGACAGTCATCCCTAAAACAACAAACGCCCCGCAAAGAGGGCATTTTCAAGAGGTGGAACAATGAAGACCATGATGAAGCTTTTTCTTGCCGGCGTGGCATTCGCCGGCCTGTCTGCCTCGGCCCATGCCGAGGACAAGCCGACGATCGAGATCATGTCGTCCTGGACGTCGGGCGGCGAAGCAGCCGCGCTCAACGTCATCAAGACCGAGTTCGAAAAGCGCGGCGGCGTCTGGAAGGATTCCTCGATCGCCGGCTTCGGTGCGGCCGATGCCGCCTTCCAGAACCGTATCGTCGCGGGTGACGCGCCCGGGGCCAAGCAGGGCGTCATCGGCCTCGCTGCCGCTGATTTCATCAACCAGGGCCTGTTCAATCCGATCGACGACGTGGCCTCCTCCGGCAAATGGGCGGACGCCCTGCCGAAATCGATCCACGATCTCATCTCCTATGACGGCAAGGTCTATCTTGCGCCGACCGGCGCCCATGGTGAAAGCTGGATCTTCTATTCGAAGGAAGCCTTCGAGAAGGCCGGCATCGCGCAAGAGCCCAAGACCTGGGACGAGCTCTTTGCGGATCTCGACAAGATGAAGGCTGCCGGCATCGTTCCGGTTGCCTGGGGCGGCCAGCCCTGGCAGCAAACCAAGGTCTTCAACATGATCCTGCTCTCTCAGGTCGGGATCGACGGGTTCCTGAAGATCTATGTCGACAAGGACAAGAGCCCGGCATCCGTCGAGGGTGTGAAGAAGACCCTTGAAATCCTCGGCAAGCTGCGCGGCTATGTCGATGCCGGTGCAGCCGGCCGCAACTGGAACGACGCGACCGCCATGCTGATCACCGCCAAGGCCGGCGTGCAGTTCATGGGCGACTGGGCCAAGGGCGAATTCACCGTTGCCGGCAAGGAGCCGGGCAAGGATTATGGCTGCATGATCGTGCCGGAGTCGAAGGGCATGGTTTACATCGCCGACTCCCTCTGGTTCCCCAAGACCGGCAAGGCCGAGACCGACAAGGCGCAGAAACTTCTCGCCGAAGTCGTCATGGATCCGGCCGTTCAGGTCGAATTTGCCCTGAAGAAGGGCTCGGTTCCGATGCGCGCCGACGTCGATAAGTCGAAGCTGGACGCCTGCGCGCAGAAGGGTGTCGAGCTGATGAGCGCCGGTGCAATCGTGCCGGACCAGGCGATCGTGCTGACGCCCCAGCAGGTCGGCGCGCTCGACGACTTCGTCGACGAATACTGGAGCGGCGGCTCGAACGATGCAGGCGCCGCAGCCGAAAACTTCTTCGCCGTCTTCGAGTAGGATAGTACCCGTGGCGTCGGCCTGATCCGACGCCACGGCTGCCGGCTGCCGCCTCACGCGGCGGCCCGAGCCCTGCTTTCCACTCCGTCAACGAGCTGGCCGATGTCCATCAAACGCAAGCCCAATCTTTCCGCGACCATCGCCTTGCTGCCGACATGGTTCGTCGCGGTCGTGGTCTTCATCGGCACCATGGCTTGGTCGATCCGCCTGTCCTTCACCAATTCGACGCTTTTTCCGTCCTCGACCTATGTCGGCTTGGCGCAGTATTCGAAGCTCTTCTCTTCCGCCAAGTGGCTGGCCTCGCTGCAAAACGTGTTGATATTCGGCGTCCTATACGTCGCAGGCTGTTTGCTGCTCGGCTTCTTTCTCGCCGCGGCGCTGGACCGCAAGATCCGCTTCGAAAGCGCCTTCAGGACCATATTCCTCTATCCCTACGCCATGTCCTTCGTGGTGACCGGGCTGATCTGGCAATGGATGCTCAATCCGACGCTCGGCATCCAGGCGAGCGTGCGTTCGCTCGGCTGGGAAAGCTTCGTCCTCGACTGGGTGGTCAATCGCGACATGGCGATCTATGCGCTGGTGCTTGCCGGCGTATGGCAGGGCGCGGGGCTCGTCATGGTCATTGCGCTCGCCGGCATGCGCGGCATCGAGGCCGAGCAATGGAAGGCGGCGCGGATCGACGGCATTCCCGTCTGGCGGATCTATGTCTCGATCATCCTGCCGCAGCTCGGGCCGGCGCTGGCCGCGGCCGGCATGCTGCTCGCCATGGGCGTGATCAAGACCTATGACATCGTCGTCGCCATGACCAATGGCGGCCCCGGCAATGCGACGGAGGTGCCGGCGAAATTTATCATGGACAATCTGTTCGGGCGCCAGAATCTCGGCCTCGCCACAGCAGGCGCGACGGTGCTTGTCCTCGGCGTGATCATCGCAGTCGCTCCGTTTCGCTACATCATGCACATGCGCGACAGAGCGAAGGGAGCCGCGTGATGGCCCGTCCTCATCCAAACGGCCCGAAGCCGGCACAGATCACCGCCGGGCGCATCGGCCTCTATGCCTTCCTTGTCATCGCCGCGCTTTTCTTCCTTTTGCCGCTCTACACCATGGTCGTCACCTCGCTGAAGTCCATGGACGAAATCCGGCTCGGGCAGATCTTTGCCCTGCCGGCCACGCTCGATTTCTCTGCCTGGGCTACCGCCTGGTCGGGCGCCTGCATGGGAACCGTCTGCGTCGGCATTCGCAGCGGCTTCTGGAATTCGGTGGCGATCACCCTTCCCTCGGTCGCGCTGTCGGTCTTTATCGGCGCCGTCAACGGTTATGCGCTGTCGCTCTGGCGGCCGCGCGGGGCAAACCTGCTCTTCGGCCTGCTGATGGCCGGTGGCCTGATCCCCTACCAGATCTTCCTTTATCCGATGGTCCGGGCGATGGCGAATATCGATCTCTACAATTCGCTGGCCGGCATCATTCTCGTGCATGTCATCTTCGGCCTGCCGCTGGTGACGCTGCTCTTCCGCAACTATTTCGTCAGCGTGCCGGAGGAGCTCTGCAAGGCGGCACGCGTCGACGGCGCGGGCTTCTGGCGCATCTTTTTCGAGATCATGCTGCCGATTGCCGTGCCGATGGTCGTCGTGGTCTCCATGCTGCAATTCACCGGCATCTGGAACGACTTCCTGCTCGGGCTCGTCTTTGCCGGGCGCGACAACCTGCCAATGACCGTGCAGCTCAACAATATCGTCAACACCACGATGGGCGAGCGAACCTACAACGTGAACATGGCGGCGACGATCCTCACCGCCATCGTTCCGCTCGCCATTTATTTCCTGTCCGGCCGCTGGTTCGTGCGCGGCATCGCGGCCGGCGCAGTCAAGGGGTAACGCTTCCATGCAATCTGCCGTCTCCGTCAAGGACCTGAAGATCGCCTATGGCGACCATACGGTGATCGAGAAGATGTCGATCGATATCGCGCCGCGAGAGTTCCTGGTGCTGCTCGGCCCTTCCGGCTGCGGCAAGTCTACGCTTTTGAACGCCATTGCCGGTCTCCAGGACATTACATCAGGCGAGGTCTGGATCTCGGGCAAGAATGTCAGCTGGGAGGAGCCGAAGGACCGCGGCATCGGCATGGTCTTCCAGTCCTACGCGCTCTATCCCCGCATGTCGGTCCGCAAGAACCTCTCCTTTGGACTTCGCGTCGCCCGTCTGCCGAAGGCCGAGATCGAGGCCCGTGTCGCTCGCACCGCCGCCCTTCTCCAGCTCGACAAGCTGCTCGACCGGCGCCCTGCCGAGCTATCGGGCGGCCAGCGCCAGCGCGTCGCCATCGGCCGGGCACTGGTGCGCGAAGTCGATGTCTTCCTGTTCGACGAACCGCTGTCGAACCTCGATGCCAAACTGCGCAACGAATTGCGCGTCGAGATCAAGAAGCTGCACCAGCGCCTCGGCAATACGATGATCTACGTGACCCACGACCAAGTCGAGGCTCTGACCCTTGCCGACCGCATCGCCATCATGCGCGACGGTGTGATCCAGCAGCTCGCCTCGCCGGCCGAGATCTACCGCCGCCCGGCCAATCTCTTCGTTGCCGGTTTCATTGGCGCTCCGGCCATGAATTTCATCGAGGGCCGGATCGAGCGCGGCGACGGGGCGGCGCCCGTCTTCCTGGGTAACGGGCTGAGCATCGATCTCTCCAGTTATTCCTTCCGTGCAGTCGTGGCGGAAGGTCCTGCTACACTCGGCTTTCGCCCGGAACACCTTGTGCTCGATGGAGCTGCGAGCGGCCTGCCCACCATTCCGGGCCGCGTTGCCGTCGTCGAGCCGATGGGTTCGGATGCCGTTGTCTGGTTCGACTGGGCGGACCAAAGCCTCTCGCTCCGGCTGATGGGCGATGTCACGCTGCAGCCCGGTGACGCCGTGGCTCCCGGGCTCGATATCGCCAAGGCCTCCCTCTTCGGCGCTGACGAATCGCGGCTGTGACGCACCATCCCTTTGTTTTCCCGCAATTCCGGGTGCAATTCGCGCCGTTTTGAGGATTGCTTCAGGACAGGATTTGAAAAGACATGTCTGAGATCGTCTATGATGCGCTGGTGATCGGCTCCGGCGCGGCGGGTTCATTTGCGGCAAAAGAACTGACGGCACAGGGGCTGTCGGTGCTGTTGCTCGAGGCCGGTCCCGCCGTTGGGCCGAAGGATTTCGATCCCGCGCGCAAGAAGGCGCCGGCAAGCAGCATCAATATCTGGGAGCGCGCGCGGGCCACCTTGAAGGGCCAGCCGATCCAGGCCCGCGCGGCCTTCTTTACCGAGCGTTTCAGCCACTTCTTCGTCAACGACCGCAAGAATCCTTATACGACGCCGAAGGGCGAGCCCTTCCTCTGGATCCGCGGCCGCCAGGGCGGCGGGCGTCTCCACAGTTTCGGCAGGGTGCTGCTGCGCTGGACCGACGATGATTTCAAGATCCGCTCGCGCGCCGGAAAGGGTGTGGACTGGCCGGTCTCCTATGAAGAACTGGTGCCTTTCTACGACGAGGTGGAGACTTATCTCGGCCTCTACGGCAATAGGGATAACGCGCCCACCTTGCCGGACGGCGTCTATGCGAAGCCGGCAAGCCTGACGCCCGCCGAACAGATCTTCAAGCAGGCGGTCGAAAGCCGCTGGCCGGAAAGGCACGTCGTCTCCTGGCGTTACATCGCGCCGGACGCCGACCGCATGCCGCGACCGCTGCGAGACGCTCAGGCCACCGGCCAACTGACCGTCCGCTACGACGCCGTCGTTCGCCGCATCACCACGGACGAGAAGACCGGCCGCGCCACCGGGGCGGAGTTCATCGATCGCAATACGGGCGAGGTATCGACCGCGCGCGCCGCGACGGTGGTGCTTTCGGCCTCGCCGATCGAGAGCGTACGGCTGCTCTTGAATTCGGCGTCGGCGAAACATCCTGATGGGCTCGGCAACAGCTCGGGCGCCCTCGGCCGCTATTTCATGGATCAGCTTCCGTGCCTTGCCTTCGGGTCCTTTTCGAAGGCGAAGGGTTGGGCGGTCGACGAGTCCGCGCCGACCGACCCGTTCTACAATCCGTCGGGCGGGATCTTCATTCCCCGCTTCGGCGAGGGCGACGTCGCCCGCGGCGATTTCGACTACCAGGGAAGCGTCGGCCGCGCGCCGGTCTCCGGAGAAAGCGATGCACGTCTCGCCTTCTTCGGTTTCGGCCGCATGCTGCCCTATGCAGATAATCGCATCACGCTCGACGTCAGGCGTAGGGATGCCTGGAACATTCCTGTGCCGCATATCCGCTGCGTCATGCGACAGGAGGAACAGGCGCTGCTCAGAAGGCAGGAGGAAACGCTGATCGCGATGATCAAGGAGGTCGGCGGCGACCTCGAATTCATCGGCTCGCCCACCGGCCTCAAGGAGATGGGCAAGGGCGCCTTTCCCGAAGCCGATGCCTTCAGCCGCTTCATGTTCCGCAAATGGTTCCGCAACACCATGTGCATGGGCGCGGCAATCCATGAGACGGGCGGCGCGCGCATGGGCGAAACCCCTGAGGCTTCGGTGCTCAACCCCTACAACCAGGTCTGGGATGTCCCGAACCTCATCGTCACCGACGCCAGCGCCTTCCCCGGCAGCGGCATCGCCGGCACGACGCTCACCGTCATGGCCTTGACGATCCGCGCCTGCCGGAATCTTGTCGACCAGTACCGGACGGGACAGCTATAGGCGCGCCTCGGCGGCTGAAGCGCATTCGACGCCGCAATCATCGGCTTAAGAGATCGGGACGTTGCTGTTCCGGCTTTGGCTTAGCCGAACCGTCACACAAACTTCGCAGTGACATGCTCCTGTCAGAAAACGCAGGAAGGAAAAGCCCATGTCTCAAACACATCAGGACCAGCTCAGCCGTATTAAGGCCGAGATCGCCGACAGCTTCGATGAAGAGCTGGAAATGCAGATGGAGGAAGACCGGCTGGACGATCTCGTCGCCGAAGGAATGTCGGAGCCGGCGGAGCAGACACTCGAGCGAAAGACCTACTTCCGCGAGCTCTTCCGGCTGCAGCATGAACTGGTGCGGCTGCAGGATTGGGTTCAGCATAAGAAGCTGAAGGTGGTGGTGCTGTTCGAAGGCCGGGATTCGGCCGGCAAGGGAGGCGCGATCAAACGCGTGACCCAGCGGCTCAATCCGCGCGTCTGCCGGACGGTCGCGCTGCCCGCCCCTACCGAGCGGGAACGTCATCAATGGTATTTCCAGCGTTATGTCCCGCATCTTCCGACCGCCGGCGAAATGGTGCTCTTCGACCGAAGCTGGTACAATCGCGCCGGTGTCGAGCGCGTCATGGGGTTCTGCACCGATGAAGAGCTCGAGGAGTTCTTCCGCTCGGTGCCTGAATTCGAGCGGATGCTGGTCCGTTCCGGCATCGTGTTGATCAAATACTGGTTCTCGATCACCGACGAGGAGCAGGAATTCCGCTTCAAGATGCGTATCCACGATCCGCTGAAGCAATGGAAGCTCTCACCGATGGATATGGAAAGCCGTGTGCATTGGGAGGAATACACCAAAGCCAAGGAAGAGATGCTGGCGCGTACGCACAGCCCCGATGCGCCTTGGTGGGTGGTTCAGGCCGTGGACAAGAAAAGGGCGCGGTTGAACTGCATTGCCCATCTTCTCGAGCAGATCCCTTACGAGGATGTTCCGAAACCGGAGATCCAGTTGCCAGACCGCATCCGTCACGCCGATTACAACAGGGCGCCGGTTCCGCCTGAAATGCTTGTGCCGGAGCGCTATTGAAAGCATCGCCGCGTTGGGCGGCGGGCTACCGCATAATTCTTCAATTCGGAATCGTTTGAGGGATTGCTCCGCTACGCCGCGCAAGACGTGGCGTAGCGTCGGATCGCCGGCGACCGTCAGGCGGCGATATCAGCCATGCGGTTCAATTTCGAGACGGCGTCATCCGGCAGCAAGAGCGCGGCGGCGGCGAGATTTTCCCTGAGATGGCTGACGGACGAGGTGCCGGGGATCAGCAGGATGTTTTCCGCACGACGCAGCAGCCAGGCGAGCGCCACCTGCATAGGCGTGGCATCAAGGCGTGCGGCGACCTCAGAGAGGGTGGAAGACTGCAGTGGGGTGAACCCGCCGAGCGGAAAGAACGGCACATAGGCGGTGCCTTCGTGCGCGAGATCGTCAATCAGCCTGTCGTCGGCCCGATGCGCCAGATTGTACTGGTTCTGCACGCAGACGATCTCGGTGATCCCACGCCCCTCAGTGATCTGTTTGGATGTGACGTTGCTCAGCCCGACGTGACGCACCAGGCCTTGCCGTTGGAGATCGGCGAGGACCGTCAGCGGCGCTTCGATCGACCCTTCGGCCGGGCCGCGCACGTCGAACATGATCCTGAGATTGACGACGTCAAGCACATCAAGGCCGAGATTGCGGAGATTGTCGTGCACCGCCGCGGTCAGTTCTTCACGCGAGAAGGCCGGCATCCACGATCCGTCCGTGCCGCGCCGGGCACCGATCTTGGTGACGATGGTGAGATCGTCGCGATAGGGATGCAGCGCTTCACGAATGATCTGGTTGGTGACGTGGGGGCCATAGAAGTCGCTGGTGTCGATGTGGTTTACGCCGCTCGCGACCGCCTCGCGCAGTACTGCCAGGGCCGCGCCATGATCTTTGGGCGGACCAAACACGCCAGGACCAGCGAGCTGCATGGCGCCATAGCCAAGCCGCTTCACGCTGCGGCCGCCGAGGTTGAACGTGCCGGATTGATCGATAGTGGACATGGTCTAACTCCTTTCAAGAGATGACACCAAGATAGGCGTTGGCGGCACGTGTGAAAATTGGCTATAATCCGCACGGGCTGTGCGGAGTAGCGAACAGTGAAAGCAGATCTGGGTGATCTCAATGCCTTTGTTGCCGTGGCGCGCGCCGGGGGTTTTCGTGAAGGGGCGCGCGTAAACGGCAGCAGCGCCTCTTTCCTCAGCGAAGCGGTGCGTCGCCTGGAGGCCCAACTCGGCGTCAGGCTGCTCAACCGCACGACACGCAGCGTCGTCCCGACCGAAGCGGGCAAGGGCTTGCTGGAGCGGCTCGGCCCTGCCTTGAGCGAGGTAGAGTCTGCCCTCGACGTCGTCAACGGATTTCGCGACAGGCCGGCGGGTGCGTTGCGCCTTAATGTGCCGGTCAGCGCGGCGCGGCTGGTGCTGCCCGCCATCGTCCCAGCGTTCCTCGCCGCCTATCCCGATATTCGGCTGGAGGTGGTAACCGACGAGAGTTTTGTCGACGTGATCGCGGCCGGCTGCGACGCCGGCATCCGCTATGACGAGCGGTTGGAGCAGGATATGATCGCAATACCGATCGGGCCACGCGTCCAGCGCTTTGCCATCGCCGCCTCCCCCGACTACCTGGATCGCCGTGGCCGGCCGCAACACCCGAGCGAGCTGCTCGGCCATGCCTGTATATTGGGCCGTTTCGACAGCGGTGCGATTACGGCGCCGTGGGAATTCGAGCGCGATGGCGAGATCGTGCGGGTCGATCCAACGGGGCCGTTGATCGTGCGGGTCGGCGGAGCGACCGACCTGGCCGTCGATGCAGCGATATCAGGAACAGGGATCGTCTGCCTCTTCGAGGACTGGCTGCGCCCGCATTTCGACAGCGGTGCGCTCGAGCCCATCCTCGAACCGTGGTGGCAGCGCTTCTCCGGGCCATTCCTCTATTATCCCGGACGGCGTCTGGTGCCCGCGCCGCTCCGGGCGTTCATCGATTTCGTCAAGGCATCAGCCAATCAGGCTTGATGTTTGTCGGCCCGAGACGTGCCTCCGATCTTCGTTGAGTGCTTCCATGCGTTAGAGCTTGACCTCGGCACTGTCGCCCATATCAGGTTTCTGTTCGAGACCGCGGCGGCCGCCATCTTGATATAGCTGATGATCGTGCCTGGGCTGTCCCAACCACGCAGTCGATCAATGGACGCTTGGGGTTTTCATGACCATTGCGAAGTCTTCGGCGACCAGTTCACTGACGGCGATGAGAACTTCTTCCCGGGAAAAACCCGATGTCAGAGCGCGTTGGATCAGATCCTGCAGATCCGGCTCCACGACATCGCGGCAATCCTCGAGGCGTTCTTCGGAAACGGTGAGGCTATTGAGTTCGTCCATTGTCTGTCCTTTCACGGAATGTAGCAGCCGAAGCTCGGGGCTAGTTGGGAATGGCTGCTAACGGGTGGTCGCCACCCGCTTGGATCCGGCGAGCAGGCCTTCACGCTGCATCTTCTTGCGTGCGGCCTTGCGATGCCGACTGATCGCCTGCGCCTTTTCTCTGACACGCCGTTCGGACGGCTTTTCATAGGCGCGCCGTTCCTTCATTTCACGGAACAGTCCTTCGCGCTGCATTTTCTTTTTCAAGACCCTGAGCGCTTGATCGACATTATTGTCTCTGACGAGTACCTGCATTTCAAGTTCTCCTTGTTTGGGTGGTGCGACGATCGCAGGCTCAGCCAAGCTGCTCGGCGATCAGAGCCCGCAATTCGCGGCGGGTGAGAAGGCAGGGAAACGGCTTCCAGCTTCCAGCAATGCGGCGGACAGCCTCGTCATCCTCACGCGGTTTCGCCACCGCAACCGCGGTGGCTGTATTTATGTGGCTCAAAAAGAATTCCTTTGCCGATCTCGGCCGGCGTCATCGATTGTTTGTGGGGTTGCCCGTCACGCAGCCATAACGGCGCGCACGGATGTACAAGCGCTTCAATCATGAGCCAGCAACAGCTTAGATTTCCGCTTGATCGGGTATTCCCGCAAGATAGGTATCGGCGGACACAATTGCAACGGATGGCCCGGATGGCATGGCGCGGGCATCGCCAATCGCCTTCAGATATACTCAGCGCCATTTTATTCAAGTTATCCGGGTATAGTTTTCGCCGAATTTTCTTCAATTTGGCTTGAAAGTGACATTATTCCGCCGGAATGGAAGCAACGCGGAGGTTGGCATCGAAATTAACCTTCTGTTAAATAGACCATTGACTTGTAGTATTAATAGGTTGTTAAAGGAGCCGCTCGCTGAGGTCGAAATTGACCCGCCAATAAACAATTTTAGGAGAGAGCTATGGCTTCGCCGATACATGCAACTGATGATAGTGCAACATTTAAAGAAACCGACGTTATTTCTGGAAATCTGCTTTCCAACGATTCATCCGACAACGGCCACCTGTTCCTGCGCGCCTTCGACGGCGCAAGCGTTGGCGCCAAGGCCGGCAACAGCCAGGTCACCGAGATCCAGGGCGACTACGGCACTTTCTTCGTCAAGCCCGATGGCAGCTACACCTATGTCCTGAGCGACGCGGCCAAGATCGGCTTCGCCAACGGTGAATCGTACCAGGAGAAGGTTTCCTACAAGATCTCCGACGGCAGCGGTCATACCGATGTCGGCCTGTTCACCCTGAACATCCAGGGCGTAACCCAGGTAAAGCCGATCGCTGTTGACGACCACTACAGCTTCAACGAAGGCGACGCCATCGGCGGCAACGTTCTGGACAACGACATTGCCGGCGATAACGGCAAGCTCTTCCTGCGTCAGTTCGACGGCACGAACGTCAGCGCCAAGAGCGGCCTCGACGCTGTTACCGACATCGTCGGCGACCATGGCGTCTTCCACGTCAAGCCGAATGGCGAATTCACCTACACGCTGACGGAAGACCTGGCTGCCGGCCAGAACGTCACGGAAACCGTCCAGTACTACAAGATCTCCGATGGCGAAGGCCACACGGATGCTGGCGTTCTGACGCTCAACATCACGGGCACCGACGCTCATCTTGCTTGATCAGCAGCAGTAAATCAGTCGGACACAACGCCCGCCGCGCAATCGGCGGGCGTCTTCATATGTCCGCTTGTTTTGACGCGCGGTGCCGGCGGGGTTCAATCATGTTGAAGGTCTGAAAAGCGGGTATAATACTTTTTAGCTAGTTCTTATAAATGCCGGGGTGGCGTAGTCTTCATGTTCGGAGGACACGCCGTTGACCGAACACATCGAACCCAGGCAAATCGAAACAGACGATCTGACGAAAGTCTGGTCCGTGACGGAGTTCTGCGCGCGTCACCGCATAGATACCGAGGAACAAGCGCTGCTGCTCAAGCTTTTCGGGCCGTTCGCGACCGCCTCCGAATTGCTTCACAATGCCAAGCGCGCGCCAAGGTTCAGATAAAAGGTCCTTCACCTCGTTGCCTGGACGGATGTGCCGATGAGGCCCCCTCTCTCGCTCTTCAACGATCTTGCCATAAATGCCCGGCAGGTCCTTCAGTGAACGAGACTGCGCAAGATATCACCCGATCGGGCGACGCTCGCTGTTCTTGCCTCTCCTTAGACATTTATGCAGTAATCGAAATGGTGCGATCGTTGCAATTGGCGGAACCATCATCGTGAAAACGAGCGGCGCTAGTATGGATCATGTCGATATCATTGATGCTGTCTATCAGGCTGCGGTCCGTTCAGAATTATGGCCGGATACCCTCTGCTCGATCGTTGACTACGTCGGCGCCATCGCCGGAAATATTGTCTACCAGGCGCCCGATGGTCGCGGCAGCTTTTTGATCCCCGGCCGCATGCGTGAAGATTTGAATGCGCTCTATCTTCAGCATTATACGGGAAACCCCTATGCCCGCGCATTCGAGAAGGTAAAGCCGGGTGAGATTGCAGTCGGCAATACGTTGATCGATGCAGAGGCCGTCCGGCATTCGGCGTTTTATGCCGATATCTGCGCGCCTCAGCACATCTTCAATCAGCTCTTCCTGCCGCATGCCAGCCTGCACGAGCGTGGAGGTATCGGCGGTGTCGCTCTTTTCCTGTCTCGTCAGCAAGACGAACACGCCGTCGAAGCGGCGGCACGGCTGAAGCTGCTGAGTCCGCATATGGCGCGGGCAATCGATCTTTCCTTTCAGGTAAACCAGATCGCCCGTGCACCCGAATTGCCGCAACGGCTGATCGATGCAATGGCTGACGCGGCCGTGCTGATCGATAGTCGCGGTGCAGTCCTTCTGTTGAATGCGGCGGCCGAAGCACTGCTCAAGCAGGCCGACGGCATTTTCCTCAGCCGATCCGAGAGGCCCTCGCTTGCTGCCCATATTCCAGAGACATCCACCCGGCTAGTGAACGCCATTCGCCAGGCGTTGCTGATAGCCGATGGCGAGGACACGCCGTTCGGAGGAGCTTTGTCGATCTCTCGGCCATCGGGTTTGCCACCTTATTTGGTGATGATCACGCCGCTTGCAGCGACAGCGGTTTCCATCTGGGATGCGGTTGACAGCGGAGCGCGCGTCCTCATTCAAATCGTCGATCCAGAAGCAAAGACGCGCCGGCAAGCGCAACAACTGCAACACATCTTTGGCCTGACCGAAGCCGAAACGCGGGTCGCTGCACTGATCGGCAGCGGAATGAATTTGCCCGAGATTGCCGAGGTTCTTGGAATTTCGTCCAACACGGCAAAAACACACACTAGCCGATGCTTTGGCAAAACGGGAACTCGATCCCAGGCGGCTCTCGCCAGGTTGATTGCGTCGATCCCGATCGCGGGAAACAGGACGGCGGCGCCGTCCCGTGCGAAGGGGAAGAGCCTTCCGCGGCAATCGTAAATTCCCAAGCCATCTTCACATTCAATATGCTTTGAAGAGGCCGCTGCGTGACCTTCATAGGTCAGGGCGATTTTCCTGAATTACTGCTCACTCTCTGCACAGAATCTGCAATCCGGCGCGGCATCCTTCGGCCATGAGCAAGAATGACATCCCGCCCCGCTTCACTCCGCCCGCTTTGCCGGATCGCCTCCGCAATGACGGATGGTGGCTGACGGAGACAGGCGGGCCTCAGGGTGCCGAGAAGGTTTCAATGATCATGCTCATCGTGATCGAAAAGCGCCATTTAGAGGAGCAACTATGGACGCAACCGAGACATTGACGCCACCAATCCCTCTCAGGCGCGGCAGCGGCCGAATTGCCGCGCTGCTTGGGCTCGTGGCTCTTGCGGATTTTCTGATCTTCGGCCAGCAGCCCGGGATAAATCTTTTCCTTTTTGCGCTCGCTGTCTGCGTCGGCATTCTGCTCTCGGCCACGAAAAGTCCATCGCCTTTGATGGTAGCTCTGCTGCTCGGCTTTTCGGTCTTGGCTTCAGCTCCCCTGCTGGAAGCGCCTTCACCGATCGGCTTTGCCCTTTGCCTCGTGGCCCTGATGTCGATTGCTCTCGTCAGTGGAAGGCTTATGCCCCGTCGCCTGACGGGCCTGCCCGTGGTATTTTTCCGTTTCGCTCTCGTCATTCCCGTGCGGCTTGCCGCGGATATCAGAAAATATCTTGCGACACCGGCCAAACGTTCCTCCCTCGTCGAGCTTCGCCGGGGCGTCGGCCTCTGGATCATGCCGCTCATACTCGCATTGGTCTTCGTGCTTCTCTTCGCTGCCGCAAATCCGCTGATCGAGAGCGCGCTGCGCAGCATCCGTTTTGAGGTTCTGCTGCGACTTTTCGATCTTTGGCGGATCGGCTTCTGGATGATGATCGCCATCGTGGTCTGGGCAATGTTGCGGCCGCACCTGAAGCGTCGCGCTGCGAGGTCGCAAGCCGGCAGGCCCTTCATGATCGTGCCCACCAGAAATACGCCGCTCGGCCATGCCTCGCTGTTGCGGTCGCTGATCCTGTTCAACGCGCTCTTTGCCGTGCAGACGCTTCTCGATCTCGTCTATCTCTGGGGCGGCGCAGATCTGCCCGATCACATGAGCCATGCTGAATATGCTCATCGCGGCGCCTATCCGCTGATTGCGACGGCACTTCTGGCCGCCGGTTTCGTCCTCGTTGCCATGCGGCGCGGTGGCCCCGGTGATCATAGTTTGCTCATCCGCGGCCTCGTTCACGCCTGGATCGGCCAGAACATCCTTCTCTGCCTGTCGTCCATGCTGCGGCTCGGGCTTTACGTCGAGGTCTATTCGTTGACGGAATTGCGTGTCGCTGCCGGTCTCTGGATGGGACTCGTCGCTATCGGCCTTGTCTTGATCCTGCTGCGCATTCTGCTCAACCGATCCAACGAGTGGCTGATCGCCGCCAACCTCGCCTCCCTGATTGCGGTGCTCTATATCAGCGCCTTCATCGATTTCCCGGCTGTGATCGCCCGTTTCAATGTCGTCCATAGCGAGGAAATCAGCCAGGAAGGCCCACCGCTCGACCTCGATTATCTCTCCTCGCTCGGTCCTTCCGTCATTCCGGCGCTCGATCTCTATCTCCAGATGTTGCCGGGCTACCTGGTCGACAAGCGGAATCAAGCGCTGGCATTTCGGTACTACCTCGTCAGGGATTTCGAACGGCGCCCGCGTGACTGGCGGAACTGGACCTTCCGGGCGGCGCGGCTGGAGACCCATCTTCTATCTCCTGCTGCCATTGCAAGATAGAAAGAGAACGATGACAACAGGTACGAAAAACAACGCAGGACTGGTGGATGGCGCCCCGAATTCTCGTCGTCGATGACGAACCTCACATCCGCGACGTGATTTGCTTTGCGCTTGAGCGCGCCGGCCTGGCATCGATGGCCGCCCGCAACGGCACCGAAGCGATGGCGGCCTTCCGCCGAGGCAACATCGATCTCATCATTCTCGATATCGGCATGCCAGATATGGATGGCCTGGAGGTCTGCCGCCAGATCCGCAAGACGTCGGGATTGCCGATCCTGTTTCTTTCGGCGCGTGACGAGGAGATCGACAGGGTACTGGGTCTCGAAATTGGCGGAGACGATTATGTCACCAAACCTTTCAGCCCGCGAGAACTCGTGGCTAGGGTCAAGGCAATTTTGAAGCGCAGCAGCAATGGGGCAGGACCTGAGAGACGCCACGCCACACTTGTTGCTGGCGCGCTCAGCCTGGATCGTCGCGGCAGGACAGTCACCTTCTGCGATGGTGAGATCGCAATGACGGCGCTCGAATTCGCAATTCTGGATGCTTTGCTGTCACGCCCCGATATGGTTTTCAGTCGCGAACAATTGATGGAAGCGGCCTATGGCGCCGGTACCTATGTCGCTGACCGGACGATCGACAGCCATATCCGCAACATCCGGGCCAAGTTCCTGGCGGCCGGCGGCCAGGGGGTCATTGCAACGGTTCACGGCATCGGCTTCAAACTCGGCAGTGAAATCGGGAGGAAGGCCTGATGCTGGCGCCCAAGGTCAAGACAAAATGGCGGCCGACGCTGGCGCTGATCGTCTATGTCGTGCTTCTTGCGGTCATGGCGCTGCCGATCCTCATCGTCATCTGGTTTCGCACCGTGGAGATGAGTTCGAACCGGATGGCACCTGCGGAAATCGGCGCCCTCGCCGTCGTCTTCATGCTGACGCTCGGCGTTGCCTATGTGCTGACGCGCACCATCACCGGCCCTATCGACGCCTTGATTGCCCGCGCGGACGAGATCGCCCGTGGCGGCAAGGCGGCGATCCGACCGCTTGAAAGCTACGGAACATGCGAGATCGCTTTGCTGTCGCAAAGCTTCCTCGATCTCGCCGGAAAACTGGTCGATCGCACCGAATATATCAGCTCCTTTGCCGCCCATGTCTCCCACGAACTGAAATCGCCGCTGACGGCCATCCGCGGTGCCGCCGAACTTTTACGCGACGATGATGCGGAAAGGCCGATGACGAAGGCGCAGCGTTTGCACTTTCTCGATAACATCGTCGCCGACGCAGTCCGGCTCGATGCGTTGCTGCAGCGGCTGAGGGAACTTGCGCAGGCGGAAACCCTTGTCGCCGAGGGCAGAAGCAGCGTCACCGACATCATATCCTCACTGCGCGGGCGATTTCCCGCCCTGGATATTTCCGGCTTAGGCGATACGGAAATATCGGTTGCTCTTCCTCAGGAAGCAGCCGCCATCGTCTTTGCCAACCTTGCCGAAAACGCTCTTCAGCACGGCGCCACGCTGTTGGAACTCAGAGTATCGGCCGACGCCCGAACAGCCGTCATTCTTGTTCGTGACGACGGCAGCGGTATTTCCGAGGCAAATCGCCAACGCATCTTTCAGCCGTTCTTCTCCACCCGCCGCGAACAGGGCGGCACCGGCATGGGCCTCGGTATCGTCCGCGCCATGCTGAGCTCGCATGGCGGGACGATCCGCCTGCTGCAGACGACCGGCGCCGGCACCGAGTTCGAAATCACCATCCCGGGACCGAACTGGCGCTCCAGAGACTGATAGGGGCATTGCGCGGAAGGGCGATCCCGGCACTGCCCCGTCCTGAGCAAGGCAATGTCATCAAGCGAGTGGATCAGTTTCCAGGTTCTATCGCCGTCAATGCCGCCTGCGCGATGACATCTGCAATGCGTTTGGACAGCGCCGGGTCGGAAGCAGCGCGGGCGAGGGTTACACCGCCACTGAGCATGGCGAGTAGCAAGATCGCCTGATCTTCCCGGCGTGTTTCGGATTGACCTGGTATCTCACCCTCCGGCAAGCCGACCGCAACTTCCTCGATGAGACGTTTGAGTTCTGCCGTATAGGCGCTTCGTGTTTCATCGTCTGCGCGCATGACGTCGGGGGAGAGGCTCGGCAGAGCGCAGCTCTCGCCCAGATCGCAAGTTCTTTTAAAGCCGAGATAGTAGCCGACGAATGTCGTCAGCCAGTCTTTCGGTTGCCTGGCCTTCAGCGCCGCAATTCCTTGCCGCAGCTCTTCCAGACCCGTCAGCACGGCGGTGCGAAAGGCTTCACCCTTGGACTTGAAGTGTCCGTAGAAGGCACCGTTGGTCACCCCTGCGGCCTTGGTCAATGCATCGATGCCAGCACCGCCATAGCCTTCCTTTCTGAAAACCTGTCCAGCCGCCGCGATGACGCGCGTTCGGGTCTCCTGCTTATGTTCGGCACTATATCGCATCTATGTCCCTTTTGGAGTGATCACTCTTTATGCCTTGCTAAGAGAGTGATCGATGTGTATTCATAAAGAGTGATCGGTATATATCATAAGCGGTCACGGTTCAAACAGGGAGATATACGATGCCTATCACACTCACCGTGCCCGAAGGCCTACTTTCGCAGCAGGCTCAGGCGCAAGCCTTTGCCGGATTGACGGACGCGGTGCTCGATGCCGCCGGCTTGACCGGCAATGACTTCATGACAGCCAATATTATCGGCACGATCAATGTGCTGCCGCAGGAGCATGTGCTTGCGGCGGGAGAGCCGATCGCTGCAGCCTTCGTCGAGCTCAAGCTGCCCGAGATCGCGCTGGTGAGCGCTGAAGCAAAACAGGCTTTCTTCGAAAAAGCGGCCGATGTCATCGAACAGGCCGCCGAAGGCCGGCTGAAGCGCGAACATATATGGTCGAACATCGTCTACGCGCCTGAAGGGGCCTGGGGTATCGCCGGCCGCAGCTACAACAATGCCGATCTCGTCTGTGCCATCCAGGGTGCGGTTGCCGCCTCGTAACGATCGCGGCGTACGCTCGGAAATCTCAGACTTGCAATGCCGGGCCGGCGACACCAAGGCGTCGCGGTCCGGCGCCTTGACGGAGCCAAGCCATGCAGCTTGCTAACTATCTGTTCTTTTCCACAGGTTGCGAAGAGGCGCTCGCCTTCTATGCCGAATGCGGGCTTGGCCGGATCACGCAATTGAAGCGCCACGGCATGGACGGGATGCCCGTTGCCAGCAAAGCCATGCGGGACAAGGTGATGCACGCTCGTTTCGAAGGACCTGATGTTCTGTTCTTCGCCTCGGACAATCATGATGCGGAGCCGATGCGAGGCTCCGCCCACATGCTGATCATGGACGACCGCGACAGTACCGACAGCCTATTCGCACGGCTGGCCGAGGGCGGAGAGATCACGACACCACTCGCCGTCCAGCCATGGGGAAGCTATTATGGCAAGTTCACGGATCGCTTCGGTGTCCAGTGGATGCTCGATTGCCTGGCGTGAGCATGTGCTCTATGCGCGAGTGTGAGCCGATAACACCCCGATACCCGCTAAGTGTCGGCGTCTGTGTCGTAATCATTCAGAATATCGCGCGCAGAGGACAATCGGCAGGATCGCAGGGGAGACACTCGCCCCCGATCAAGCGGCTGCGAACGCCCTACCCTACCCGGTGCCCGCGTCTTACCGCGTCGTATAGCCGCCGTCGATAACCAGCACTTCGCCGGTGACATAACTTGCCGCCGCGGAGCAGAGGAACAATGCGGCACCCGCCACCTCCTCCGGCTGCCCGACGCGTCCCATCGGGGTCATGCTGCGCCAGGTCGGGAACCAGTCGGGATTGTCGATGCCGCCACGCGACAGATCGGTCTCAATATAGCCGGGGGCGATGGCGTTGACGCGGATATTCTCGGCGGCAACCTCGCTGGCGAGGCTCTTCGTCATCATGTGGACCGCCGCCTTGGAGGCGTTATAGGCGACCTGGTTCTGCGGAATGTTGGAAACGATGCCCGAAATCGAGCCGATATTGAGGATGGCGCCGCCGCCCTGACGCCGCATGGGTGCGAGTGCCGCCCGGCAGGCACGGAAGACGGTGTCGACATTGACGGTCATGATCTCGCGCCAGATGGCATCGGAGAACTCGCCGCTGTCGCCATGAATGGCGATGCCGGCATTGTTGACAAGGATGTCGAGCCGTCCTGTTCGTGAAAGGGTCTCAGCGACGAGTTCGTCGGCAGCGCTTTCCTTCATCAGGTCGGCAACAATGAAATCGCAATCGACGCCGGCCTTGGAGAGCCGGTCTTCTGCCGCTGCATTGCGGCTTCGGCCCGTCATGATGACTTTGGCGCCCGCCTCGCCGAGCGCCTCGGCGATCGCAAGCCCGATGCCGCGCGTGCCGCCGGTCACCAGCGCCACCTGTCCGTTCAGGCGAAATCTGTCGAAGATCATGTCCGTTTCCTCTCGGCGATTGTTGAAGGCGATCGCGCTTTCGTCAGATGTCGGCGCTCTGCGGCAGGATAACGAGATCGCGAATCGTAATGTTGCGTGGGCGAGTCAGCATGAAAAGCACGGCCTCGGCCACTTCGTTCGCCTCCATCAGGCCGCCCGCGGCGAGCGCCTCATCCAGCTTCTCCTGCGGCCAATCGCTGAGAAGGGCGGTGACGACCGGACCGGGAGCGATGGCGCCGACGCGCAAGCCATGCTTGGCCACCTGCCGCCTCAGCGTATGGACGAATGCCTGGACCGCATGTTTCGAGGCGGTGTAGATCGGTTCCCAGACGACCGGGATCATGCCGGCAACGGAACTCGTCAGGATGATATCGCCGGTCTTGCGCTCGACCATATGCGGCAGAACGGCATGCACCGAGCGGAATGCGGCGTTGATGTTCAGATTGAGCATGCGGTCCCAGGCATCAGGGTCGCCACCCAATACCTCACCGCCGATGTAAGAGCCGGCATTGGCGTGGAAGATATCCAGCTGGCCCGCTTTTTCCAGGATCTGCGACATCATCCCTTCAACGCTTTTCGGATCGGTGAGATCGATGACCAACGGAATGGCATTTGCGTCGAGTTTCGAGCAGATTTCCTTCAAGGCTTCTTCATTGCGGTCAACCAGCACGACCCGAGCGCCCGCGGCAAGCAAAGCCTTGGCGCATTCAAGGCCGATACCCGACGCCGCTCCGGTGACGGCCGCGACTTTTCCAGACAGATCCTGACCCATTTTCTTCCTCTGGTTTCCTGGTTGCTTAGAGCATCTCCGTTTTCTTCGAATCACGGAAGTGCTCTATCTCTTTGTTTTCACGCAATTCCGGACGCAAAACCGCTGCGCACTTTTGCTGAAATTGCTCTAAGCCCGGCCGTGCGAGATCCGCGATCGGCGTGCCAGCGAGTCGACGATGACGGCGACGGCAAGGACGGCGCCCGTGATCATGTATCGAAGCGACGATGACAGATCGAGAAGCGTCAGCCCGCTGGCGATCGACTGAATGACGATGATGCCGAGAAGGGCTGAATAGGCACTGCCACGCCCGCCGAACAGGCTCGTGCCGCCGATGACCGCCGCAGCGATGGCGTTGAGATTGACGTCGCCGGTGCCGGCCTGCTGACTTGCCGTCGCCAGCCGGGCGGCAGAGAGAACGCCGCCGGTTGCCGCAAGCAGGGCGCACATGACGAAGGCGCTCGTGTAGATCCGCGAGACGTTGATGCCGGAACGACGGGCCGCTTCCCTGTTGCCGCCGACGGCGTGCATGGAGCGTCCCCATTTGGTGCGCGTCAGTGCATAGTTCATGGCGACGGCGAGCCCGACGAAAAGACCGAACATCCACGGAATGCCGCGCGACTGGTTGAGATAGAACGCGACTGCTTCCAGGGCGAGTGTGATGATAACAGCGCGGATAAGCAGTCCGCGGGCCGATTTTGCCGACAAGCCGGCCGCCCGCCGGCGCGCCGACGTGCGGTAGCTGGAGAAGAAGAACGCAATGCCGGCAAGTGCTACCAGCAGATAGGCGATCGGGTCCGGCATGACCATGATCTGGCCGAAACTCACGAGCCAGGAGCCATAGGGAAGATTGATCGAACCCGTCGCTCCGAGGATATAGAGCTGCAGGCCGAGAACCGCGAGCAGTCCGGACAGGGTGGACACGAAACTCGGCATGCCGAAGCGGTTGAAGACAAACGCGTAGAGCGAGCCGATCAAGGCGCCGACGATCATAGCGGCGAGGACTGCAAGGACCACCGGCCAACCCTGGTTGACCCAGAAGACGCCGACCAGCGCCGAGGCGAAGCCGCTGACGGAGCCGACGGAAAGGTCGATCTCACCCACCATCAGGATACAGACGATACCCAGCGAGATGACGCCGACCGTCGAGCAGTCGAACAGCATGTTGACGAGGTTGCTGCTGGAGAGAAACACCGGATTGAGCGCCTGAAACACCGTCCAGATGATCGCCAGGCCGACAATGACCGGCAGTGAGCCGAGATCGCCGGAGCGGATGCGATCCCAAAAGGCCTGGATCGAGCCGCCGAAACTGTCGTCATGGCGCACTCTCTCATCACGCCGGTCGAGCAACGCCGGTGCTACCGGATCATTGTCGATGGTCTTCATCATGGCCTGCCCTCCTCGTTCGGTTGGCTTTGCGCCTGGCGGCGCGACGCGCGGCGGGAGACGGAATTGTTGGATGCACCGGTGATGGCGCTGACGAGCTGCTCGTTGGACGCGTCGGGCAGCATGGTGCCATTGTTGCGACCGAGGCGAAGGACGACGATGCGATCGGCGACGGCGCGCACATCCTCCATATTGTGGCTGATCATGATGACAGCGAGGCCGCGTTCCCGCACGCGCTCGATGAGGTCAAGCACTTCAGCGGTCTGGGCAACGCCGAGCGCTGCTGTGGGTTCATCGAGCATGATCAGTTTCGGCTCGAGCAGCAGCGATCGGGCGATCGCTACCGTCTGGCGCTGTCCGCCGGAAAGTGAGGCGACGGGCTCGCGCACACTTGGAATGCGGGCCGAAAGCTCATTCAAGAGTTGCCAGGCGCGGATCTCCATGGCGACCTCATCGAGCTGATAGGGGCTGAGCTCCTTGCCGAGGAAGATGTTGGCGACGACGTCGAGATTTTCGCAAAGTGCCAAATCCTGGAAGACTGTTGCAATGCCGAGGCCGAGAGCCGCACTTGGGCTCGGCAGGTTTACCGGCTTGCCTTCGAACAGGATCGTGCCCGAGCTTGGCTGATGCACGCCGGCCAGGATCTTGACCAGCGTCGATTTGCCGGCGCCATTGTCGCCCACCAGCGCCACGACCTCGCCGGCATACACGTCGAGTTCGATATCGGTGAGCGCCGACACCGCCCCGAAGTTCTTCGATATTCCGCGCAGACTGAGAACAGGCTGACGGGAAGGGTCAAGATTGTGAGAGGTTTCAGACATCGCCTGGCCTTTCGGAAAGAGCAACGGAAAGCGCGACCGGCGACCGGGCGCGCTTTCCTTGCGGATTACTTCGTAATGCCAAGCTTGTTGCACCCGTCGGCATAGCGGCCGGTGCACAGCTCCTCGGCGGTGTTGATCTTCTTGTCGATGATCTCGGCCTTGAGGTTTTCGGCGGTGACGACGGCAGGGACGAAAAGCTGCGCCGGCGTGTCGTAGAGCGTCATTTCGGCCTTCGGCGTTTCTCCGGCCAGGAGCTTCACGGCGACGTCGGCAGCGGCGGCGGCGACGATTTCGCTCGGCTTGGAGATCGTATTGTACTGATCCCCCGCGATGATCAGCTGCAGTGCCGCGATCGTCGCATCATTGCCGGTTACCGGCGGCACGGGATCGACACCCGCGGCCTTGAAGGCTGCGATGGCGCCACCACCCGTGCCGTCATTGGCTGCGACCACGCCCACGATCTGTTTGCCGAAACGGGTGATCTGGCCACCCGCCCATTGCTGGGCGTTCGAGGGCTGCCAGTTGGGCGTATCGAATTCGGCAAGCGTCTTGTATCCACCGCTCGCCAGACCCTCATGAATGCCGTCCTTGATCAGCCCGGCAGCCGCATCGGTCGGCGAACCGTTGATCTGCAGGATGCCGCCTCCATCGGTCGGCACATTCTCAGCCTTCAGATGCTGGACGAGCGATTCCGCAATTGCCTTGCCGATCGCCTTGTTGTCGAAGGAGACGTAGAAATCGGCCTTGCCTTTCGGAATCGGACGGTCATAGGCAATGACCTTCACACCCTGGCTCTGTGCGAGCTGGACGAGCGATGCAGCCGCTGCCGAATCCACCGGGTCCAGCACGATGACTTTGGCGCCCTGGGTGATCGCCGAATTGAACTGCTGCTGCTGTTTTGCGATATCGGCATCGGCGTTCTGATAGAGAACCTTGCACGACGCGCAAAGCTTCTTCATTTCCGCGACGAAGCCCGGGTGATCGTGCTCTTCGTAGCGGGTAGAGCCCTGATCGGGCATGAGGAATGCCACTGTCGCATCCGAAACGGCCGTTTGCGCAAAGGCGGAAGTACCGCCCAGCAAGGACAGGACAAATACCGCGGCGCCTGCCGCCTGTGTTGAGAATTTCATCATTTCCATCTCCTCCCATTGGTAAAAATTGTGTAGGTTCGTGATTGCACTGCCTGCTGTGGCCGTTCGGCTGAATGAACGGTCGCGCCTGTCCCGGCGTTTGATGTTTTTGAGGACAAGCATCTCCGATCGCGAGCCGCTCATCGCACGCCCACGTTCAAAGTCAGTGTCAGTTTTCGCTCCTCCTCCTTGTCCTCCCTCGTCCCTTGGACCGTGCTCGTTCGGCTCCTCCAGAGCATTTCCGTTTTTCTCCGAGTCACGGAAATGCTCTGTCTTTTGTTTTACGCAATTCCGGACGCAACACCGCTGCGCACTTTTGCTGGAATTGCTCTAGGCCGCCTTTGCCACATTGATATTGTCACCCAACAACCGCCGGAAACGCGAAGGCGTCATGCCTTTTTCCGCGAGAAACTGCCGGTTGAAGTTGGACAGGTTGTTGAAGCCGACCTCGAAGCAGATATCGGTGATCGATGCATGGTCATCGCTCATCAGGATCTGGCAGGCGAGATTGATGCGCAGGCGTTTCACATATTGTACCAGCGACATGCCGGTATGGCGGCGGAAGCCTCGCGAAAAGGCGCCGGTCGACTGTTCGGCGATCGCCGCGAGATCAGCTTCGTCGAAGGATTTCGTGAGGTTCTCTCTGATATAGGCGAGCGCCCTGTTGATGCCGGCCGACATGTAGCCCGATGGATCGGGCAAATAGCTCGGGCTGGCGAGAAGCTGGGAATCCTGCGCCCGGCTGAGCAGGCCGACGATCATCATGAACAGCTCGATGCGACGCACACCATGCGCCTGCTGCACCTCGTTCATCAGGGGAGCAACCTGCCGGCTGGTATCGGCGCCGAACAGCACGCCGCGGCGGGAGGCTTCAAGAACCGGATCGAACGGGCCGAGCTCGGCCAGCACCTTCATCGTGTCGCTGATGAAGCCCTCGCTGAACTGGATGAGCTGGCATCGAAGCGGAATGCTCGAGCCCTTCGGGACATCGCTGATCCAGTTGTGGGGGAGATTGGGACCAGCAAGAACGAGATTACCAGGCTCGAATTCGCCGATGAAGTCGCCGACGAAATACCGTCCCGTTGTCGCCACGACGAGATGAAGTTCGTATTCCGGGTGAAAATGCCAGCGAACAGTATGGTAGGGATAGCCATGCGCCTTCGTTGCGAAAGATTCGCCGGGCCGGATCTGAATGACTTCCAAGTCAGGTTCCATTGTCTCCTCCTCCGAGGACGGTTCCAGGCCCGCCAGCCAAATTCTTTTTGGCTTTTATTGTTGAAGGGGAGTGTAATGGGCTCATGTCACGCCCGCCACCACGATTCCCGGTCAAAACCGATACTTTTTTGACAATAGACGCTGCGCAGCCGGCGTAAAGACGACAGCAATCCGCATTTCAGATCGTCTAAGGGCCGGCCTCAGGCGGCCAGGGCTGCAATGACGTTTCTGACCAGCGCAGAAGAGGACAGCCGGCTTGTGGCGCAGCTAGGGGCGCCGATCGCACCGACACGCACGGAAACGCCGCCGCGCGCATTGGCGATCGCAAACATCGACTCGTCGGTCAGATCATCGCCGATGGTAATCGGGCAGCGGTTCTTGAACGGGTCGGACTGGAAAAACCGTTCCAGCGCATCGCCCTTGCTCGACCGTGCCGGACGCAGCTCGAATACCATCTTGCCGAGCTGCAATGCCCAGTTCGGCCCGGCGAGCTCAGCATAGTGGTGCATGCGGTCTTCGAGCACCTTTTCATATTCTGGCGCGAGCCGGTAATGGGCGGCAACGGCCGCACCCTTATCCTCGATCAAGACTCCAGGATAGTGCTCGGCTTCCGCCGTCAGCGCATGCTTCAGCGCCTGAAACTCAGCTGTCGCCTCGACCGTCTGCATGCCCGCGGCGTTCCTGATTTCGGCGCCGTGCAGGCCTGCTGTCGGAAATGCAAAGGGTTTGAACAGCGCGTCCGCATAGGCAAGCGATCGTCCGGTGACCAGTGCCAAGGCACCGCCAAGTTTGTTCGACAGGCGATGAAGTTGTCCCGGAAGCGCCTCTGGAACCTCGATCGCATCCGGCGTGGGCGCAAGATTGAGCAGCGTCCCATCGATATCGAGAAACATCGCCCAGCGGTCGGGCTCTTCCAAGACCAGTGAAAGCATTTCCTGAGTAGCGTCGTCGTCCTGCACGGCATTCTCCAAACTCTGCAATCATTGAAGCTAGGTCGCCGGCCGACAAGGACAAGGTGGCTTTTCACACTCCGGAACATCCTGAGGCTAGTCCGCGTTGTGTCTCGCCGCCCGTTCGAGCACTCGCGCCCTAGAAGGTACATTAATGGCCAAAAGCAGTTCAGATCCCCGTGATGAGGTCAATGCCCCGCTGGCACATGGCGCTTTAAACCTGCCATTGGTGGTGATCGACGATTACAACAACGAACTGCGTGACAAGAATGGTTTCGTTGGCGACAACGCAAACAAGAAGACTTTCCAACAGAAGCTTGATGATTGGAGAAAACGCATCCGCAAGGTCGGAGACGACCCGATCGGCAAGATTGAGACCGACAAGCTCTCCAAGAAAAAAATCGACGCTATTTTGAAGGGCGATGATTTGGCGGCGGCGGCGTTGATCATGGGGGCTGTGGAGGATTTTGCCCAGGACTTTGCCGATGTGATAGGCAAGTTTCTGAAGGACAAACGCTGGGGAAAGACGGAACGCATCGTCGTTGGCGGCGGCTTCCGACGGAGCCATTTTGGCGAACTGGCGATCGCCAGGACGATGGTTATTCTCAAGGCGGCCGGCATCGCCGTCGAGGTCGTGCCGATCGTTCACCACCCCGATGAGGCCGGACTGATCGGCGCGGTCCACCTGATGCCCCGCTGGATGTTCAAAGGCCACGAGGCCATCCTCGCCGTCGATATCGGCGGCACCAATGTTCGCGCCGGCGTCGTCAAATTCGGAAAGGACGACGTGCCGAATTTTGCGGATGCAAGCGTCTGGGATTCAGCCATCTGGCGTCATGCCGACGACGAGCCAAGCCGCACTGCGACCGTCGAGAAGTTGGCCGCGATGTTGCAGGATCTGATCGGCAAGGCCGAGAAGGCCAATCTCAAGCCAGCACCCATCATCGGGATCGCATGCCCCGGCATCATCAAAGCCGATGGCTCCATCGAACGCGGCGGACAGAACCTGCCCGGCGGAAACTGGGAGAGCGACAGCTTCAACCTTCCTGCCGCACTGATGAAGGCCATTCCTGAGATCGGCGACGACAGCACATTCGTAATGATGCACAACGATGCCGTCGTGCAGGGATTGTCGCAGATCCCTTTTATGAACGACGTGTCGAGATGGGCGGTGCTGACCATCGGCACGGGGTTGGGCAACGCGCATTTTACCAATCGCGAGGGAACGAAGGCGCGGTAGGCTCAGCAATTCGAGACGTCCGGCGCTGCCCCATGACGCATTTCGGGGTGCGCTTCAAGATGAGAGCCCTCCCCTTTCCTGCCCACGTTGGAATACATGGTGATAACTCCGACAGACGGTTCTCGGCAGGTTTAAATTGCGCTTATCTCGGCAACTCCACACAATCGATCCGCAGACGAAAGATGGACTATGAACTTCAAGGGAATAAGCGCCCCGCTTAATGCCGGCCGTCTCGAACAGATGCTCGGCCTTGCCCCGTCACGCCGCGATGCCGAAACCGAGGACGCTAGTGACAAGCCCTCCAGCAACGAACCCGTCCGCGGGCTGGAGGCTGAAAGCTCATGCCGTTCGTCTGCCTATAAATGAGAACCGAATGTCTGATTCGGACCGTGCTCAGCTCGGCCGCTAGCCGGTGGGTCGGCAATGGCGTTCAGCCGTATCGAAAATGAGCAGTAACGAAAGGATGGGGGCGCTCTGGTCGCGTGGCATTCTTCTCTCGCTACGAAACTCTGGGATTTTCGACAAGACCAACGCTTTGCTATCGCCACGGCCACAACGGCGCTCGCTCTCTCTAACGGTCCTTCATTGCATTCGCCGTCGTCGAGAAGCACACATAAACACGACGGTCTTATTTCCGCTTGGAGCAGATCGGCAAGGTCGGCGTGCGCGGCATCGAGCTGGAAGGCAAAGCCGCCATCAACGACCGGGTCAATCTCACACTTGCCTATTCTTGTTGGGATGCCGAAATCCGCGAGGACGGAACCGGCGGCAATATCGGCAACCGGCCCTCGCGCGTGCCGCGGCATCTGGCATCGGCCTGGCTCGACTACACGGTCCCGGGAGACGGAAAGCGCGGCGACCTGACGCTCGGCGGCGGCGTGCGTTATATCGGCCAGACCTATGGGGACGAGGCGAACACCGTATCGGTCGCAGCCTATACGCTCGTCGACGCAGCCGTCAGCTACAAGGTGACGCCTGACGTGATGTTTGCCGTCAACGCGACGAATCTGTTCGATCGCAAATATGTCGCCAGCAGCTACTTAGGCACCGAATATTACGGCGATCGGCGCAAGGTCGTCGGCACGCTGAAGTATTCCTGGTAAAGATTGGCGGACGCCGCCTTGTCCAATCAAGGCGGCGCCCGCAATCTGCGCCAAGGGATCGCCCTCTCAGCAATGTGGACTGCATTTGGCCATTCCGGAAATGATAACCCCACGACGAGGCTTTGATTGACGCAAGAGGGAGCCGCCTCTACCTAAGAGTGAGTTTTCATTTCGAACGTGCTCCAATTTGGCAGGTTGAACATGTCCGAGAATTCTCCGGGCTCAGTCCCGAAAATTTGGCCGTCTCCGAATCGGCCCGGCTTCCGCAAAACTTTCGCTTTAGAACTTGACGACCATCTTGATATCCAGCATGCATCGCGGCAGCTTCTGCCACCCGGTCCGACCGTGGGGGCAGCGGGAATCGTTGCGCTGTTCGTCGCGCTGATTACCAATTTCGACAAATGGCAGGCCGGTGACGTCGGGACATTCGCTATCTATGTCCTCGCAACAATTGTTGCTGGCGCGCTCGGGGTCTTTCTGCTGCTCGGGCCGATCCGGCGATTCCTGCGTTCCATGTATCGCCGACGACTGGTGAAGGCGGAAGCTATCGGCAGGCCCGTCGAGTCTACCGTGGACCAGAGCGGCATCAGCTACACGGTCCTGGGTCAGACGGTCACATGTACCTGGGATTCGCTCTATGCGCTCGAAGAGGATGCCGGAACCTTCCACTTTTGGATGTCCAAGATGGTCTCTCATCCGTGGCCGGCGAGATTGTTTGCCTCCGAGGAGAAGCGACAAGTCTTTCGCGAAAACGTATTGAAGTGGTCCGGCCGGTCGTTCTCCCCACCCGTACTGGCCCGCCTCGGAGCAAGAGGCAGGGCCAACCTGCCGGCGAATGAGGCGACGCCAAGGTGAGATCGTTGATGGTGTTGCATGGGCAACTCCCTCAGCCGACAGCGCGTTTCCGCATCATCAGCATCAAGAACGGTGCGCCGATGAGTGCGGAAACAAGACCGGCCGGAATCTGGTAGGGCGATACGATCGTGCGGCCGACGAAATCGGCAGCAACCATAAGCCCCCCTCCGATCAGAGCGGCACCAACCATTTGCGGCAGCGCGCGTGCCAATCCCGCCTCCCGCGCAAGGTGAGGTCCCATGAGGCCAATGAATGACAACGGGCCAACCGTCAGCGT
Source organism: Rhizobium sp. P1_B8 (assembly GCF_056406515.1). NCBI lineage: Bacteria > Pseudomonadati > Pseudomonadota > Alphaproteobacteria > Hyphomicrobiales > Rhizobiaceae > Rhizobium > Rhizobium sp. P1_B8. Next base: position 94,788 of record NZ_JBFTZZ010000024.1, read on the forward strand.
CGCGGCGGCCGTCAGCAATCCTGCGAGGCCAAAAAGCGCAAATCGCGATTTCGCCAATGGTATACCGACCGCCGCCGAAGGAGACGGCCCAAGGGGAAGTATGTCAAGCCAGCGGCGCACCGCAAGCGAGACGGCAATCAGCACGGCACCGAGCGCCACCTCCGTTGCGGCGGTCGATCCCTCGATAAGATAAGTGGACCCGCTCATCCACCGCATCAGCAGAACTGCTCTCGGATCTCCCGTCGAGCTCAACACGCCGACGACGGCATCGACCATCGCGCTTAGGGCAATGCCCGCAAGCAGGACTCGCTCCGGAGCGAACGCCGATCGCCGGGAGCTGGCGAAGATGACGACAAGCACACTGATCGCACCTGCCACGGCAAAGGCAAATTGACCGGAAAACCCTGGAGCAACGGCAAAGAGCGCAATCGCAACGCCGAAGGTCGCGCCGGCACTGATTCCCAGAACTTCGGGACTTGCCATTTCGTTTCCGGTCAGCCGCTGAAGGATCGAGCCCGCGACCGCAAGCATCGCGCCCGATGTCAGGGCGGCGAGGATTTTAGGTATCCTGATAGCAAGGACATCGTACGAGAATTCGCCGGAAGCGAGAGCCCAGCCGCCATTGACGTCACGTCCGAGAAAAACGCTGACCGTCAACAGCACAAGCAGGCCGGCAGCCGCGATGATGACCGGTGCCGTTCCATCCCACCGGCGTGACCGTCCGAACGCCGGCGATTGCTGCAGTCTATGACGGATCTTCAGACGCGGCAGCAGCGCGAGAAGCAGCGGCGAACCGAAGATGGCTGTTACCGCCCCCGTCGGCAAAAAATCACCAAGCCCACCCGCGACCAATTGCAGAACAGAGTCGGCGAAGAGAAGCAGCCCGGCGCCGATCAGGGGGGACCAGAAGATGAGCTGCGCGGGACGCCGTGCTCCGGACAATCGCGCAATCGTCGGCGCGACCAGTCCGATGAAACCAATGACCCCAACGGCGCTCGTGACAAATGCAGCAAGCGCGACAGCAAGCGCCACGACAATGAAACGCAGGCGGACCAATCGGACGCCCAGCGCCGTGGAACTGCTCTCGCCAAGATCGAGCAGCGAAAGCGGTCTCATCACGAAAGCGCAGACGATGGCGATGGCGCTGAACTTCCAAAGAAGCGACAAGGGAATGACCCAGCTTTGCTGTGCCAGCGAGCCGGCGCCCCAGATGAACAGGCTCGAGAGATAGCGCTGGTTCAAATAGGTCAGGATGGCAGAGAGGCCACCACACCATAGACTGAGAACCAGCCCCGACAGAACAAGCGAATAAGGCGAAAAACCGCGGCGCGCGCCCAGGCTGACGACGATCACGGCAGCGGTCGCACTGCCGATCAGAGCGACAAGATCACGGCCGGCGCCAAGCAAGTCGGGGAGAAACAGCGATGTGACCACCAGCGCCAGGTTTGCTCCGGCCGACACGCCGAGGGTGGTCGGATCGGCGAGCGGGTTTCGCAAAACTTGCTGAAACAGCGCCCCCGACAAGGCAAGCGCCGCTCCGGCAATCAGCGCCGTCGCAAGACGGGGAAGCGTCGAATAGGTGAACACCATTCGCGTGACATCGTAATCCGGTCGAGCCATTTCTGACAGCGCCGGAGCGGCAAGAAACCACGATGCCACGCCTCCACCGCCAATCAGGAGGAGGAAGACAATTGCTGGCCCGATATTGTCGCGGCGGGATATCATCATGCTTCTTTTTCCAGAAGATCTGTCAAAAGGCCAGCGAAGCGCATGGCCTCGTTCACCATGCCAAACATCAGGGCCGGCGGCAGAATCGACAGATGGCCCGGACGCGCAAACGCCAGCCTGTTCCACAGCGGGCTCTGAGCGAGTTTCGGAAGAACGTCCGGAGGAACGGGATCAAAGGCGATCAGACGCGCGTCCGGATCGGTGATCTTGGAGAGATCTTCAATACCGATCGTTTCAAAACCCCAGTAGTTCGACTCTCTGGTCCAGGCGTTGCGGACACCGATGCGCTCGAGCACATTGTGGAACAGCCCAGGACTCGAGTAGATGCGGACATGGCGGGCATCCATGAAATTCACGAGGGCGACTGGCGGCAGGTTCTTGCCAGCCAGCCGACTGCCGCATCGCTCGAAGAAGGCGTCGGCGCGCGCGAGGAACTGCTCTGCTTCATTCTCGCGGCCAAGCTTACCAGCCAATTTACGCGTCGCCGCGATGGCAGCGGGAAGAATAGATCCAATGCCCGGCGTAAAGACTTCCAGCCGAACGACTTTCGCCACCGACTGTAGCCTGGGCAACAGCTCATCCAAGTAAGGTGTGGTCAAGATAATGTCGGGCTTCAGCGTGACGAGAATTTCAAAATTGACCTCGAACGAACTGCCAATATCGACGACGGATTTTGGCATCGGCGGCTCGACAACCCATCTGTCCCAATCGGCGAGGTCCGAAATCCCGACCGGAGGCAATCCGAGGGATAAGAGAGTGGACGCAAGGCCATAGTCGAGGCTGACGATCCTTGGGCCTATCGACTGCGCAAACAGCGGAGCTGGAACGACCGAGGCCGCCGCGAACTGCAAAAGGGAGCGCCGCGTAACACCCATTGCACGCCTAGCCTCAGCAAACATAGGCGAGCGGATAAGGCAGGTTGGGCGCGGAGATCACATCCATGTCGATCCCATAGATCTCTTGCAGCGTGTTTGGCGCAAGGATCGCGCTCGGCGTTCCGCTCGCAACAACGCGACCGCGTTTCAATGCATGGATCCGATCGCAGAAGCGAGCGGCCATGTTGATGTCGTGGAGAACGATGACGACACTGCTTCCAAGCTCGTGCGCCAAGCGTCGCACCAGGGAGAGCACCTCAATCTGATGCGCAACATCGAGTGCCGCAGTCGGTTCGTCGAGCAACAGGCAGCGAGCATCCTGAGCGATCAGCATCGCGATCCAGGCACGTTGCCGCTCACCGCCTGACAATGTTCCGACGATACGGTCGGCGAACTTCTCGATATGCGTTGCTCGGAGGGCTTCCTCGACTTTCCCTTCATCGTTCTTGGTGAAGCGGCCAAGCGCCCCGTGCCACGGATAGCGACCGCATCCCACAAGCTCGCGGACTGTCATTTCCGATCCGGTCGTGACATCCTGGGGCAGATATGCGACCGAACGAGCGAAGACGCGTTCACCATACGTCCTAAGATCCCGGTTGCCGTAAGAGATCGATCCAGCGCTCGGCACAAGCTGGCGAGCCAACATCTTGAGAAGACTGGATTTACCGGAGCCGTTGTGGCCGACCAGTGCCACAACTTCTCCTGCCGGAAATTTGAGACTTACATCGCGGAGAATCTCGTTCCCCTCTATCAAAAGACCTATATTTTCGGCGACAAAAGTTTCAGCCGTTCGAGGCGGATCTTGCGTCGGGGGGAGCATAGCCACGTGACATCCTTTAACCGGGTGATAGCTCGGTACTAAAGATGAGACCAGCAATCAACTATTTTCGTTGTTCCAATATCTCTGCCTAGCGCCTCGTCATCCTCACGCGGGCGGCAGGCCTTTCGGCCACCTGGTCAGGTTGACTTTCCCAAGTGCGATGCGCCGTCTCAAGGACGCCCAAGGTCGCAACATATCTCAACAATAAAGTGCAAACCGCAACACCGAACCGCAGCATAATGAATCGGTCCCAGCCGACTTGCCGGTTTGCTGAAGCCTTCTCCAATCATCGAAATGACGAGGCACTTTAATGTACACAAAGATAATCGCGCTGGCCGCTGTGGCTTTCTCGGCGGCGCCGGCCTTTGCCGCCGATGCCGTGGTTCAGGATCCTGCTTACGTTCAACAGGGACAGACCCAGTCGGCCTTCGACTGGTCGGGATTTTATCTCGGGCTTCAAGGCGGATACACCTCGACACATGCGAGCTACCTCGATGGTTCCGAGCAGGATCTTGATGGAGGTTCGACGGGTATCTACGGCGGATATAATTTCCAGCATGGTCCTTTCGTCTTCGGTATCGAGAATGACTTCAACTACAACTGGAAGGATGGGAGTGACGTTTCCCTCAAATGGGATGGCTCGGCGCGTGGACGTGTGGGATATGCCTTGGACCGTACGCTGATCTATGGAACCGGGGGTTTGGCGGCCGCGGGCGGAGAAGTCGACGTGCCTGGAATTGGCAAGAAGGACGACATTCTGATTGGCTGGACCGCCGGTGGCGGTGTAGAACGCGCCCTGACCGACAATATTATGATGCGCGCTGAATATCGCTATGACGATTTCGGACGCAAGGATTTCGGCTCGGCGCTCGGCGATTTCGAGGTTAATCAGCAAAAGGTGACGGTCGGCACGAGCTTCAAATTCTGAATGTCTGATCTCCTGTTGGGATGAGAAATCCGCGGCGAATCCTGCCCGGTGCTTGGAGATCGGCTGATTTGACAACCTGCTATCGGCCGCCGGCATTGCGGCCGAACTGCATTTTCGGGCGATGCTGCGGATATTGGCATTGCAGGTAATCTCTGATCTAGTCTCGAACTCTGTCCGCCGGGCAGTTGAGAAGCAGGCTCATGATATTTGAAACGAGCGAGAGCCATATTCTCATGACCACTCACCGCTTCATTCCGACGATCTTTCACAATGTCATCGGCTCTCTTCCGCCGGCCCTGCGTATCGCCGACGGCGACACCGTGGTCACTGAGACGCTCGACGCCGTCGGGTATGACAAGGACGGCGTCAAGCAGACATCCGGCCCCAATCCGATGAACGGCCCGATCTTCGTGGAAGGTGCTGTGCCCGGAGATGCGCTGAAGGTCGAGATCATCAGCATGATCCCGACCAGGGCCACGGGGTTTACCCGCAGCGTCGTCGCCGCCAATGTCGTCGATCCCGAGACGGTTCGCGACCTGCCGGCGCGCGACATGGCCATCTGGGTCATCGACCGCGAGGCATTGACCGTTCGGCTTTCCGAGCCGGTCGCCGGCCTCGAAAACCTCGTTCTGCCTCTCGCCCCGATGATCGGCTGTTTCGGCGTGGCGCCCAGCCTCGGCCAGGCAATATCGACCGCAACCAGCGGCGAATATGGCGGCAATATGGATTATCGGCTGTTCGGCCCCGGCACCACGGTCCGCTTCCCGGTAGCAGCTCCCGGCGCCCTGTTCTTCCTCGGCGACTGCCATGCCGTGCAGGGGGATGGCGAGATCGTCGGAACCGGCGTCGAGACGACGTTCGAAGTCACGGTGCGGCTGACGGTGGAAAAGAAGGCCGGAGTGGTCTGGCCGCGTGGGGAAACCACCGAAGACATCTTCACTATCGGCAACGCCCGGCCCCTCGATCAGGCGCTCCAGCATGCGACCAGCGAAATGTTGAATTGGCTGGCATCAGATTATGACCTGGACAGGACGGCGGCCAGCCATCTGCTCGGTCAGGTGGTGCGTTACGATGTCGGCAACGTCTTCGATCCCGCCTATACGATGGCTTGCCGTGTTGCCAAGAAATGGCTGGTTCGTCGATAGAGGGTTCTCGGGAGCTGCCGTCCCCGACAGGACTCTGGACCAGCCCAGACGGTGAAATGATGCGCGACGATCACCAGGTCTGCCATGGAGCGCGCCTCGTCGACGGAACGAAGGTCGCGTTTATGGCAACGGCTGATGACTTCGCAGCGGTCACCCCGAAAAATGGAGGGAAGATAGGAAGCGCCCGTCGTCTATCGGTTAGGGCACCATGGGGAAAAGGGGTTCGACTCCCCTAGGAGCTGTGGACAGTTACCTGAGCCACAGGATTGTTGCGGCAATTGCGATCATTGCCCGATAGTTTCGGGCGGTTTTCTCGTATCTGGTGGCGATGCGTCGAAATTGTTTGAGTTTGGAGAAGCAGCACTCGATCAGATGACGCTG
>NZ_JBFTZZ010000025.1:0-61393 GCF_056406515.1 Rhizobium sp. P1_B8
TGCCCGGCCCTTCGGGTTGGCTGAAACGGGCCGGCTGATCGACCGGCCGGCTTGGCCGTAGAGCTGGGCTACGACGCGCGCCGGCCGGTCGACCATCCGACTCCGTTTGAGCCAACAGAATGCTTCAATCTAACCCGGAAAGGCTCTAGCCTATCGCCTCATTTTTCAGCCGCGGCGGGAAAGCGTGAACTGTGCGCCGGAATCGGAGGTGCAATTGAGCTGGCTCGGGTTGACGAGGGCGCAATTGACCTTGGACTGGGTCTTGCGCACCAGCGAGGTCATGTTGATCTCCACCAGGGTCGGTGAGGTATTGATATAGGTACCCGAGGCAAGAAGCTGGTTGCTGTCGGTCGTGCGGGTGGTGAAAGTACCGCCCTGGAAGGTGGAAACGATGCCGTTCGGATCGCTCCAGTTGCCTTCGACGCCGGTAGCGGCGGGCGCGGTTGCAACCGGCAGGCGGCGCGGCTCTGATGAAACGCAGGCGGCAAGAGCAGCCGCTGCACCGACAAGAACGAGACCAGTTCTGATTTTCATAAGGCTTCTCCCGGCGAATCGGCGCGGCGGACACCCGCCAAGTTCGGGCAAAAGATGGCGCGCGCCCGGCATGAAGGCAAGCCTTGGAAGGGCAGCGGGCGGCATTTAGACAGCCGGCGTTACAAAAATGCCCGCCTTGCGGCGGGCATTGTCAAAGCCGTACAGGCGATCTCAGCGAACGAGAATGTTCCTGAACTGCCACGGATCCTTGGTGTCGATATCCTCGGGGAAGAGGCCCGGACGGCCGTCGAGCGGGGTCCAGTCGGTGTAGTGGCCCTCGACCGGGCCGAGATAGGGCATCTGCACTTCGAGGCAGCGCTTGTAATCGATCTCGTCGGCTTCGACGATGCCGGCATTCGGGTTTTCCAGCGCCCAGACCATGCCGGCGAGGACGGCTGATGTGACCTGCAGGCCGGTGGCGTTCTGGTAGGGCGCGATGCGGCGGGTTTCTTCCAGCGACAGGCGCGAACCATACCAGTAGGCATTCTTCTCATGGCCGTAGAGCAGGACGCCGAGTTCGTCGATGCCGTCCTCCAGCTCGTCCTCATCGAGAACGTGGTGGACCGGCTGCGGCGTGCCGCCATTGCCGAACATCTCATGCAGCGAGAGCACGGCGTCGTTGGCCGGATGGTAGGCATAGTGGCAGGTCGGGCGGAAGGTCACTTCGCCGTCCTTGTCGCGGACCGTGAAAAAGTCGGCGATCGAGATCGACTCATTGTGGGTGACGAGGAAGCCATATTGCGGGCCGGGCGTCGGGCACCAGGTCCGCACGCGGGTGTTGGCGCCCGGCTGTTCCAGGTAGATCGCCGCCTTGTTGCCCTTCTTGTGCTTCTTGGCGTTCTTCGGCATCCATTCTTCATGCGTGCCCCAGCCGAGTTCGGCCGGCTGCAGGCCTTCAGAAATGAAGCCTTCGACCGACCAGGTGTTCCAGAAGACGTTGAGCGGCTTCGGATGCTTGGTACGCTGGGTATCGCGCTCGGCGATGTGGACGCCCTTGACGCCGAGCTTCTTCATCAGCTTTGCCCAGCCTTCGCGATCGTGCTGGTCCGGTTCCTCGAATTTGAGGCCGGTATCGTTGGCAAGGTTGACGAGCGCCTGCTTGACGAACCAGGAGACCATGCCCGGATTGGCGCCGCAGGTGGAGACGGCGGTGGCGCCGCCCGGGTTCTTCGCCTTTTCCTTGCGCATGGTTTCGCGCAGCGCATAGTTGGTGCGGTCGGCATTGCTCATGCCCTTGTCGAAATAGAAGCCGAGCCAGGGTTCGACGACGGTGTCGATATAGGGAACGTCGAGTTTGCGGCAGAGCTTGATGATGTCGAGCGAGGAGGTGTCGACCGAGAGGTTGACGCAGAAACCCTGGCCTTCGCCTTCCGTCAGCAGCGGCTTCAGCAGTTCCTTATAGTTGTCCTTGGTGACATATTCCTTGATATGGCGAACGCCGTGCTTCTTCAGGATCTCCATGTCGGAAGGCTCTTCACGCGGGTCAATGACGACCATCCGGCTCTTGTCGAATTTGAAATGGCGCTCGATCAGGGGCAATGTGCCGCGACCGATGGAGCCAAAGCCGATCATCACGATCGGACCGGTAATTTCGGCATATACCGGATAATTCTGTTCCGTCATTCTTTTCTCCTGTGGAAGGGGACGAAGGCGTTCAGCCAGAGAATTGTTTTGAAATTGCCGCAGAGAGTGCGAGGTGACCGGCTCTAACCATAAAACGACGTCACAATAAAGAGCATTGAGGGGGAAAGGCCAAATATCGAGCGGCGATAGAGGCCGGCGAAGCCGTCCTGGGATCGGCAGCCAGCATGGCTTGGCTTAACCGATGACGGTGCCCTGGTGGAAGAGCATGCGCCAATGCCCATCCTCTTCCAGCCGCCAGATGGAACTGCGCAGCGTTTGCCTTTCGCTTTCGTCGACGTCCGTGTAAATGGCGCGATAGGTGACGAGCGCGATATGCTCGGCAAGTCTTTGGGTTTCGAAATGCTCGCCGCGTGACGTTCCCGTCCGATGCTCGGCCAAAAGAGCGGGCACGATCATATCGAAGGTATAGAGCCGTCCGGAACTGCCGATTTCCCGGAAATCGCGAGAGAGCAGCGCAGTCAGCATCTCCCGCGAGGCGCGAACCGATGGGTCGAAGAGTTTTTCCTCGAGTTCTTTCAGATGGGCGGCGAGATCATCCACAATCGGCTCCTGCAAATTCAGCGCTTCAGGATTTCCAGTCCTTCGACCGCCGTCGTCACGGCTAGCTCGGTGATTTCGTATTCGGCGACGCCGTGGATGGTGAAGGGATCGGTGGCGACATTGGCCTCGACCGCGGCGCGATCGCCGATTGCGAGGATGACACCGCCGGTGCGCGGCACCTTGCGGCCGGAGGCGAGAAACCAGCCCTTGGCATAACCCTCCTTCACCCAGGCCATGTGCGGCTCCATGTGCCTGTCGGCTTCATCGTTGGATTTTACATAGGTGAGCGCGAGAATGAACATGGTCAGCTCCTGACGAGGTTTGCGCGGATCAGGCCGCGCAGCGAGTTGCCGATATAAAGCGTGCCGGCATCGAGATCGGCAAGCGCGAGGCGGCCGACGCGGGCCTGGCGCCGACAGATGAGCTCGGTGCGCAGCACACCGGCGAGCAGGCCGCAGGAGATGGGCGGGGTGCGCAGGATGCCGGTTCCGTCGTCCAGGAAGATCGAGGTGATGGTACCCTCGCAGACTTCGCCGCGCTCGTTCAAAAGGATGACTTCATCGGCCTCATCAGGCCTATATTCGGCCCGCGCGGCCTCGTAGACGGCGCGGCGCGTGGTCTTGACGCGCAGCAGCCTGTCGGCGGAATTCAGACGGGTTTCGGCGAGGCGGGTGATCCAGGTCGTATCGGGCGCCAGCGGGAGGAAGGCGGCGCTCGTCACCTCGATGCGGCCTTGCGCATCGAAGGTCAGGCGGATGCGCAGCGGACCGGCAGCACCCGCAACGGCTTCGTCGAGCTTGGCCGCCGCCTCGATCGGCTGCGGGAAGCCAAGGCGACGGGCGGAGCGGGAAAGCCGGGCGAGATGCAGCCGCAGCCGAATGAAGCCCTCGCCTGGCTGCCAGCGCAGCGTCTCGATCAGCGAAAAATCGATCATCGCGCAATCCATTGGTCGCCGACGGCGAAGCGGGCCTTGAGCAGGCATTCCTCATATTCGGCCTCGGCGGTGGAATCGAAGACGATGCCGCCGCCGACATTGAAGACGGCCCTGCCGCCCTCAAAAATCGTGATGGTGCGGATGGCGACGGAAAAACGCATGGCGCCGGTGGGCGAGATCATGCCGATCGCGCCGCAATAGGCGTCGCGTGGGACATCCTCGAGCGCATGGAGAATTTCCATTGCCCGCATCTTCGGCGCGCCGGTGATCGAACCGCAGGGGAAGAGCGCGGAGAAGATGTCATGGATCGAAAGATCGGGGCGGAGCCTTGCCTGCACATGGCTCACCATCTGGTGGACGGTCGGATAGGTCTCGATGTCGAAGAGCTTCGGGACGTCAAGCGTGCCGACCTCGGTGATGCGGGAGATATCGTTGCGCAGGAGATCGACGATCATGCGGTTTTCCGCTTGCGTCTTGATATCGCGGCGCATGGCCTCGATGATTTCGGCATCCTCGGCGGCGGTCGCGCCGCGTTTCGCCGTGCCCTTCATCGGATGGGTCTCGATCCAGCCCTCTTCATCGGTGCGGAAAAAAAGCTCGGGCGACCGCGAAAGGATGACCGGACCGCCGAGATCGACCAGCGCGCCGTATTTGACCGGCTGGCGTTCGATCAGCGACCAGAAGGCGGCACGGGGATCACCGTTCCAGCGGGCCTCGACCGGCATGGTGAGGTTCGCCTGATAGGCGTCGCCGAGCCGCAGGTGCTTATGGAGGCGGTCGAAGCGCTCCTTATATACAGGGAAATCCCAGGCGGCTTTCGGAGCGGTGAGAAATTCCTCGTTTTCGGGGCGCTGTTTTGGTTGGGCAAGCGGATGTGTATCCGGCTGTGGAGCGTCGAACACACCGAAACAGAGCAGCGGGGTTTCGCGATGTTCACCGGTGAAGGGAGCGAGTTTCTCTTCGAAGAGGTATCCGGCCTCATAGGCCATGTAGCCGGCAAGCCATTTGCCTGCGGTCTTGGCCTGCTCCATCCTGATAAGGCCTGCAAAGAACTCGGCGCGCGTCCTGGCAAGGATGATCTCTGCCGGCTCGGCGAAAAGCATCACCTGTCCGGTCGCGTCGTCGCGGAACAGAATATAGGGTTGGGTTTCGGCCATCGGCGTCTTTTCTTGGAGTGCGATCTCCCTGGTCCGCCAGCCGGCGCCTCTCCCCGCTTGCGGGAAGAGGTTTGGCGTGGGGACAGGGCTGATCAGGCCGCTCGGTCCAACGCTTCCAACTCGTCGATCAGCCCTTCGATCATCGACAGGCCCTGGCTCCAGAACGACGGATCGGTGGCGTCGAGGCCGAAAGGCTTCAGCAGTTCCGAGTGATGTTTGGTGCCGCCGGCCCTCAGCAGTTCGAAATACTTCTCCTGGAAGCCCTTCTCGGCCTTCTGGTAGACGGCATAGAGCGAATTCACGAGGCAATCGCCGAAGGCATAGGCGTAGACGTAGAAGGGCGAGTGGATGAAGTGGGGGATATAGGCCCAATAGGTCTCATATCCCTCGGAAATGCTGATCGCCGGCCCAAGGCTTTCCGATTGAACAGAGAGCCAGAGTTCACCGATGTCGTCAGCTGTGAGTTCACCTGATTTGCGGGCGGTGTGGAGCTTGCGCTCGAATTCGTAGAAGGCGATCTGGCGCACGACCGTGTTGATCATGTCCTCGACCTTCTGGGCAAGCATCGCCTTGCGCTCGCGCGTGTCGGTGGTCTTTTGCAGAAGCGCGCGGAAGGTCAGCATCTCGCCGAAGACGGACGCGGTTTCGGCAAGCGTCAGCGGCGTCTGGCACATCAGCGCCCCTTGCGCGCCCGCGAGAACCTGATGCACGCCGTGCCCGAGTTCGTGGGCGAGCGTCATCACGTCGCGCGGCTTGCCCATATAATTGACGAGCACATAAGGATGGGCCGAGGGAACCGTCGGATGGGCGAAGGCACCGGGCGCCTTGCCGGGACGGACCGGGGCGTCGATCCACTGTTCGTCGAAGAAGCGCCTGGCGATATCAGCCATCTCCGGGGCGAAATTGCCGTAGGCCGAAAGCACCGTGTCCTTCGCCTCCGGCCAGGAGATGATGGCGCTGGAGGTTTCAGGAAGGGGCGCGTTGCGGTCCCAGAAATTCATCTGTTCCATGCCGAGCCATTTCGCCTTCATCTTGTAATAGCGATGCGAGAGGCGGGGATAGGCTTCGCGGACGGCCGCGGCCAGCGCGTCGACGACCTCGCGCTCGACGCGGTTTGCCAAGTGGCGGCTGTCGGCGATGTCCTCGAAGCCGCGCCAGCGGTCGGCGATCTCCTTGTCCTTGGCAAGCGTGTTGGTGATCAGCGTGAAGGTGCGGATATTCGCCTTGAAGGTTTCGGCGAGCGCCATGGCTGCCTTGCGTCGTGCCTCAGGATCCTTTTCCTGCAGCCTGTTCAGCGCCACTTCGAGCGGCACTTTCTCGCCATCGATGTCGTAGCGAAGTTCCGCCATGGTTTCGTCGAAGAGGCGGTTGAAGGCGGCGGCCGATGTCATCGACTTCTCGAGGAAGAGCTGTTCCAGCCTGTCGTCGAGCTGGTAGGGCTTGTCCTTCCTGAGGTCGAGCAGCCAAGGACGATAGTGCCCGGCGGCGGGGTCATTCGCCATGCAGGCGTCGACGACCGCGTCGTCGATGCGGTTCAGTTCCAGTGCGAAGAACAGGAGATGGCCGGAAAATTCGGTGATCTTGGCCTGTACGTCGCCGTAGAGCTTGCCGTTTATCGGGTTGGTGGTGTCGGAGAAATAGGTGAGGCCGGCAAAGGAGCCGAGGCGGCCGATGATGTCGTCCAGCGCCTCATATTCCTTCAGGGCCGCGCCGATGCCCTCAGCGCCGGTCTTCGTCGCCGCCTCAGTGAGTTTGCCCTTCCACTTTTCTTCAAAGGCGATTGCGGCCTTGCCGGCCTTTTCCATGTCGGCGACGAAGGCGGTGGAGGTAGCGGAGGGATAAAGATCCTGCAGCTTCCAGACCGGCAGATCGCCGAGCGCCGGGTCGGCGGCCCCAGCCGGTGCTGCTGCCGACAAATGAAGGCCGGCATGCGGGAGCGTGATTTTCATGGGCGCAATTCCTCTCCACTTTCATAACAGGTCTGATTGTCTAGCGCATCGGCCCGAAAATCGGAATCGATTTTCGGAAAGCATGATGCGTTGATTGAAAGTGTTACAGCGACCTTTGCGCGCCTGAAAGACGCGCGGCGCTGTCAGCGTGCCAAGGCCCGGCATCGCGGGGCTTTCGGTGCATGAAAAGGCTCGCTTCGGCACGAAAACGACCCGTTGCAATTGTTAAAATGCAATTGTTTCTCAAAACTGGATGTTCAAGCCTTCCTGTCAGAGTGCGCTTTATGGTTTCGCATGAAGTGAGGCGACAATGACCGGTTACAATGAGCTCAAGGGAGCAGGGCAAATCCTCGTGGTCGAAGACGACCCCGTGCAGCGCCGCCTGCTCAAGAACGCAATCGAGCGTCACGGCCATGTCGTGCACCAGGCGGAAAACGGCCGCATCGGCCTGGAAATGGTCAAACGCGACAGCGGCCTTTTCAATGTCATCGTGCTCGACCTGATGATGCCGGAGATGACCGGCCTCGAATTCCTCGACGCGCTTCACGAATTCGGCACGCAGATCCCCGTCATCGTGCAGACGGGGCAGGGCGGCATCGAAACTGTGGTGCAGGCGATGCGCGCCGGCGCCTTCGATTTCGTCGTCAAGCCGGTCTCGCCCGAACGCATCGCCACGTCGATCTCGAACGCGATGAAGCTCGACCAGCGCGAGGTGAAGGCGCGGGCCGGACGCCGGTCGCGCTCAGGCTCCGTCGGCTTCGACGATATCGTCTCGGCAAGCCCGGCGATGCTCCGCGTTATTGATCTTGCCCAGCGGGCGGCTCAGTCCAACATCCCCGTCGTGCTCGAAGGCGAATCCGGCGTCGGCAAGGAGTTGGTGGCGCGGGCCATCCAGTCCGGCGGAGACCGCTCGAACAAGCCCTTCGTCACCGTCAATTGCGGGGCGATCCCACATAATCTGGTCGAGAGCATCCTCTTCGGTCACGAGAAGGGCGCGTTTACCGGCGCGACCGAGCGCCACATCGGCAAATTCATGGAAGCCGACGGCGGCACCATCTTCCTCGACGAAATCGGCGACCTGCCGCTCGAGGTGCAGGTGAAGCTCTTGCGTGCCGTGCAGCAGGGCGAGATCGAGACCGTCGGTGCCCGCACCGCACACAAGGTCAATGTCCGACTGATCTCGGCGACCAACAAGGATCTGATCGAGGAGGTCAAGAACGGCCATTTCCGCGAGGATCTCTATTATCGCCTCAACGTCTTCCCGATCACCATTCCGGCGCTGCGCAAACGCAAGGAAGACATTCCGCATCTCGTGCGCGTCTTTGCCGACCGCTTCTCCAGCGAGCAGAAGAGTGGCCGCCGCATGACGGTGAATGCCGGCACGCTGGCTTTGCTGACCGCCTATGACTGGCCGGGCAATATCCGACAGCTCGAAAACGCGATCTTCCGCGCGGTCGTTTTGGCCGAAGGGCCGGAGCTGACCGAGGCTGATTTCCCGCAGATCGCTGCCCAGCTTCCGGAATATGACGTGGTGGATCATCTGGCGCTCGTTGCCGACAATACCGGCCTCGATCCCGACAATGGCTATGGCGAGGACTTCAGGGCGTCAATGTCGGCAGAGGTGCACCACCGCCTGTCCGAAGTCTCGGAAAACGCGATCGCCAGCGTCAATCCTGCCGGAGACGTGCGTAGGCTTGCCGATGTCGAGGAGGAACTTATCCGATTCGCACTCAAATTCTATCGCGGACAGATGAGTCAAGTAGCGCGCAAGCTTGGCATCGGCCGATCCACACTTTATCGCAAGCTCAAGGATTACGGCATAGACCCTGACAATCCCCAGAAAGATGCGGCTTAAGCGCTTTTCGTTAAGATTAAGGCAACCACGTTTTGTTACTAGTCATAAACCACTTGTTAGTGGTGCGTTCACTATGTAAAGAAAAGGTTGATCATGTGTGGCATTTTTGCCATCGTGTGACCGCATTTGACAGTCATCTGAGACAGTACGGGACATTGTCTGTCTGACGGGGATCGAGTTGCCGAATCTGAATGGGAATTCCAAGCCTTCGCGCTTGAGCTGGCGTTTGTTGTGCGCCGACATTTGCGGAAAGGCAATAAGGACGGTAGCGGCCGCCCTTCTTGCGCTCGCGGTTTCCTCACCGGTATTCGTTGGTACGCCTTCGCAGGCAGCGGGCGACACCCGCAGTCTCAAGCTCTATTTCATTCATACCGGCGAAAAAGCCGTCATCACCTACAAGCGTAATGGCAAGTTCGACCCCAAGGGTCTGGAGCAGTTGAACCGCTTCCTGCGCGACTGGCGCAAGAACCAGCCGACGAAGATGGATCCGCGCCTGTTCGACCTGATCTGGGAAGTCTATCGCCAGAGCGGTTCGAGGGATTACATCAACGTCGTCTGCGGTTTCCGCTCGCCGGGAACCAACGAGATGCTGCGCGGCCGCTCGCGCAATTCCGGTGTCGCCGAAAAGAGCCAGCATATGCTTGGCAAGGCGATGGACTTCTTCATTCCTGACGTCAAGCTGGCGACGTTGCGCGGCATCGGCATGAAGATGCAGGTCGGCGGCGTCGGCTTCTATCCGAAGTCGGGCTCGCCCTTCGTGCATATGGATGTCGGCGGCGTTCGCGCCTGGCCGCGCATGAGCCGCGACGAGCTTGTCCGGCTTTTCCCGAACGGCAACACCATTCATATTCCGGCTGACGGCAAGCCGTTGCCGGGCTACCAGCAGGCGATGGCCGATTATAAGCGCCGCGCCAGCGGCACGCAGATCCAGATCGCCAGCGCTTCCGAATCGGAATCGCCGAAGCACAAGACGCTGTTTGAAGCGCTCTTTGGCGGCGGAGCGGACGAGCAGGAAGACGAGTCGGACGATTCCACGCCTGTTGCAGTTGCCAAGGCGACGCCGCCGAAGGCCGAGCCCGCCCCGGCCGAGCCGCAGCCGACCGAGGTCGCCGATGTGAATGCGCCGGTGCCGCAGGTTCGACCGGCATTCAGCAACCAGCCGGCAGGCAGCGAAGTGGCGAGTGCGCTCGTCGCGCCGCCTTCGGGTAATGCTGCCCAGCAGGCTCTTGCGGCGGCCCTTCCGGCCGATCAGGCTCAGCCGCAGCAGTTCGCCGATCTTAGCGCCTACAGCATTCCGGTTCCCTCGCTTCTCGGCCCGCGCCGCGCGCCTGGCGACGCCGAGGTCGCGTCGACCGATCCCGTGCTGACGGGCGCGAATGGACTGCCGGTTCCGACGCCGATCGAACGCCCTTCCGTTGCCGAGAACCTTCTTGCCGCGGCCGATGCCGATCCGGAAGCAGAGGCCGACGAAGCCGATCAGGACGCACTGTCTCCTGCCGTGGCCGATGCGCTCGACCAACAGCGGAACGAAGGGGAAAGCCAGATCGCATCGAAGGCGCCGCCGGTCACGGTGGAGCAGGCGATCAACGCTGCGATGACGCAAAAGACGCCTGCCGCAAAGCCGCCGCTCGAGCTCGCAGCATTGGCACCGATGACCAAATCGGCAAGCTTTGGCGACAGCTTCGACGAACCGGCGGCCGAAAGCGCCGTGGCGCAAGGACTTCCCGCCAAGGGTGGTCGCCCGACGCAGAAGGAAGCCGCGGCAGCGGATGCCAGCCGCACGACGGTACGCACCGAGCCGAAGCTGACGGAAAAGATGATCTCGCAGTGGGCGCTTACCAATGCCCGCCTGGAAATGGCCTCCAAGCAGGTCAAGGCGCCGCGGTTCGTCAGCCAGACGATGCGGGCTCAGCCGACCGCCGTCTATGCCGAGGGCTTCAACATCAAGACCGCTTCGGTCGATCCAGCTCGCTTCAGCGGCACGGCGGTGAACTTCATGGAAGTGCGCAAGTTCAACACGAACTGAGCCCGCCGATTACGGAATTTTGAAACCGCCGGAGCGATCCGGCGGTTTTTCTTTTTGCTGTTTCGATCCGGCAAGGTGGCCGTTTGGCCAAGCGTGTTCTACGCAAAAGAAAAGCCGCCGAAAGGCTCGGCGGCTTGTCGATATCGGCGATGTCGGCGGATCAGCCTTCCGGCGGCGCCTCGATCATGCCGAGCGCGTGCAGGTAGGTGTCGAGGATTGCTTCCTCTTCCATGCGCTCCTGCTCGTCCTTCTTGCGCAGCGCCACGACCTTCTTCAGGATCTTGGTATCGAAGCCCATTCCCTTGGCTTCGCCATAGACGTCCTTGATGTCGTCGGCGATGGTCTTCTTTTCTTCTTCCAGCCGTTCAATGCGCTCGATGAAAGCGCGAAGCTGATCGCGGGCGACGCCATGAGCATCAGACATCGTGTTCTCCTGATTTTTCGGTGATCAATTTTGGATGCCAGTGACTGCCGCGAAGCGGCGTCGTGGTCAAGCCTGTTCGCGGCCAGCCAAGCTATTTGTGTGGATTGTTCAGTTCAAAAGCAGCCTTTTGCACAGGCGAGGCTTCGTTCTGGTGAAGATTCTTCCAGTCCTCATAGGGCATGCCATAGACCATCTCGCGCGATTCGTCCCTGGTCACCGGGACACCTTCGGCCTCGGCGGCTTCGCGATACCAGTTCGACAGGCAGTTGCGGCAGAAGCCGGCCAGATTCATCAGATCGATGTTCTGAACGTCGCTGCGTTCGCGAAGATGTGCGACGAGGCGGCGGAAGGCGGCAGCTTCGAATTCGGTCTGTTGTTCCTTGCTGAGCGCGGTCATCTTGCTTCCTTTCGTTCAATAGGGGCCGGTGCGCGACAGGTGAACGTCGTATCCGTGCAAGGCGGGATCGGCATTCATCGCCGCAAAGATCGGCGCCAAGCGTTCGGCCCACGCCGATATGCCGGTCTCGTCTGCGATCAGATCCTGGCGCACCTCGAGCAGCGCATGCGGAATGCCGGTGATCATGCAGTGACGGTACATGGTATCGCCCTTCAGCGCGCCGTCATAGGGTTCGTTGTCGCCGACGGCGAGATCGGGATCGGCGCGCAGCATGTCGAGCAGCGGGCCGACGGCGCGATGGTCGCTATCCCAGAGCACGGCGGCGTGCCAGGGACGGGCAATACCTTTCCAGGCCGGCGTGAAGGAGTGCAGCGACAGCACCAGCGGCGCCCTGCCGGTGGCATTCGCCACTCTGTCGATCGTGGCGGCCACGGCGTCGTGATAGGGGCGATGGAAGGTTTCGATGCGGTAGTCCCATTCCTGCGGCGTGATCGGATGATTGCCTGATATGACGGCGCCGTCTGAAATTTTCATGATCAGCGTCGGATCGTCTTCGCCGCGGTTCGGGTCGATCAGCAGGCGCGAAAAACCGCCGAGCACGGCGGGAACGCCGAGTTTTGCCGAAAGCTGCCGCGTCAGGCCCTCGATACCGATGTCATAGGCAATGTGGCGGGCGAAGGCCGCGTCGGGCAGTCCGAGCCGGCCATATCGCGCGGGAAGGCGGTTCATCGCGTGATCTGCGAGGATCACCATGCCTTTGTCATGTTTACCGGATAGGATTTCGAAAGATTGGAAGTCGTCCATCAGGGAGTTGCCGTTCGTCATTGCGCCGCCAGGCGCAGTGATCGCATGCGCCTGCGGCAGGTTCAAGCGCGGCAGGCGGGGAGAGGTTGCGCCCGACCCTCGACGGGTGGTTATGAAAGGAAATATAATCGATTAGCATTGCGTTGACTTTCGCTTGACGGCGGCGCAAGAAGACACGGATACGAATAACCGTGGAGCTATTTGGGAGCCGTGTTGATCCAAGCCGCGCCAAGTTTCCTCACGCGGTCCGGACCGCTGGTCCGTCTCGCTCTGTTCGCTCTTGCAGCCGCCATGCCGTTTTTCATCGCAGACGCCGCACGCGCCGATTTTCGCGTCTGCAACGGAACACAGAATCTCGTCGGCGTCGCGATCGGATACCGGGCCAAGGATGGCTGGGTGACTGAGGGCTGGTGGCAGGTGCCGGCAACGACCTGCGCCACGCTGATCGAGGGAGAATTGCAGTCGCGCTATTACTACCTCTATGCAGAGGACGCCGCCCGGGGAGGACGATGGACGGGTGACGTGCAGATGTGCGTGGCGGAAAACGAATTCAAAATCACGGGTGTGCAGGACTGTTATGCCCGCGGTTACCAGAAGATGGGATTCAAGGAATATGATACGGGCCGCCAGGGTAGCTGGATGGTTCAGCTCTCCGACACCCCAGGGACGCAAGAAAGCCAGAATTGATGAAGCGTAATCGCAAAGTTAAAATCCTCGCCACCCTCGGGCCAGCCTCCTCCGAGGAATCGATGATCGAGAAGCTGCACCAGGCCGGTGCCGATGTCTTCCGCATCAATATGAGCCATGCGAGCCACGACCTGATGCGTACGCTTATCCAGCGCATTCGCTCGGTCGAGGCGCGCTCCGGCCGGCCGATCGGCATTCTCGCCGACCTGCAGGGACCAAAACTGCGTGTCGGCAAGTTCGTCGACAGCAAGGTCGACCTGAAGCCCGGCCAGACCTTCACGCTCGACAACAACGAAGCGCTCGGCGACCAGAACCGCGTCTATCTGCCGCACCCCGAGATCCTCGAGTCGGTCCAGCCCGGCCACCGTCTGCTGATCGATGACGGCAAGCTCGCCCTGCGCGCAGAAAAATGCGACGGCAAGAGCATCGTCACCACTGTTATTTCAGGCACGCGCATCTCCGACCGCAAGGGCGTCAGCCTTCCCGATACGCTGCTCGGCGTCGGCGCATTGACGGATAAGGACCGCGCCGACCTCGATGCGGTGCTCGCCACCGACGATGTCGACTGGGTGGCGCTTTCCTTCGTCCAGCGTCCCGACGACCTTGCCGAAGTGCGCAAGATCGCCCGTGGCCGTGTCGGCCTGATGTCGAAGATTGAAAAGCCGCAGGCTCTTGAGCGCATCGAGGAAATCATCGAGCTTTCCGACGCATTGATGGTCGCCCGCGGCGATCTCGGCGTCGAAATGCCGCTCGAATCGGTTCCCGGCATCCAGAAGCAGCTGATCCGTGCCTGCCGCCGTTCGGGCAAGCCGGTGGTCGTCGCCACGCAGATGCTGGAATCGATGATCTCAGCGCCGGTGCCGACACGCGCCGAAGTTTCCGACGTCGCGACCGCCGTCTTCGAAGGTGCGGATGCCGTCATGCTCTCGGCCGAGTCGGCCTCGGGCGACTATCCCGTCGAAGCTGTCGCGACGATGGCGTCGATTGCCACCGCCATCGAGCGCGAGCCGCATTATCCCGGCATCATCTATGCCCAGCGTGCCCAGCCGGAAGCGACCGGTGCCGATGCAATCTCGCTTGCTGCCCGTCAGATCGCCGAGACGCTGAAGCTGTCGGCGATCGTCTGTTACACCTCGTCGGGTACGACGGGCCTTCGCGCCTCGCGTGAGCGTCCGCAGGTGCCGATCCTGGCGTTGTCGCCGATCATCAAGACGGCACGCCGCCTTGCCGTCGTCTGGGGCCTGCATTGCGTGGTCACCCATGACGCGACCGATCTCGACGACATGGTCAACCGCGCCTGCCGCATCGTCGCGGACGAAGGCTTCGGCAAGCCGGGCGATCGAATCATCATCTCGGCCGGCGTGCCGCTCGGCACGCCCGGTGCCACCAATATGATCCGCATTGCCTATATCGGCTCCGACGGCCAGAGCGGCGTCTGATCCAATCGCATCCCTTCGAAGCCCGCTGCCTGAAGAGGCGGCGGGCTTTTTCGTTGACGGGTCGGCATTGCCAAGCTTGGCGGCGCATGCAAGTTTCGGTCCCTGGAGCAGGACATGCTCTGGGTTCGGAGGAGCATCATGGATATCGTCACGCTTCTGGCTTTTGCAGCCGTTTCCTTTGTCGGCATCGCGACGCCTGGGCCAACGGTGCTGCTTGCGCTGACCAATGGTTCTCGGCATGGCCTGCGCCGGGCAGTTGCCGGCATGATCGGCGCGGTGCTGTCCGATTTCGTGCTGATCGGCGCCGTCGCGATCGGGCTCGGTGCGCTGCTCGCTGCGTCGGAATTCTGGTTCTCGATGCTGAAATGGGCAGGTGCCGCCTATCTCGCCTTTCTCGGCATCATGCTGCTGCGTTCGAAGGGCACGATCGATGCGGCGTTGAAGTCCGGAGCGCCTGTGGGTGCGACTTCGCCCTTCTCGATTGGACTGAAGAGTTTCATGGTCGCGGCGACCAATCCGAAGGGCTACTTGTTCTTTTCGGCCTTCCTGCCGCAGTTCATCGACCCGAGCCTGCCGCAGGCAACGCAATATGCGCTGCTTGCGCTGGTCTTTGCCGTGCTCGATTTCCTCATCATGTTCGGCTACGCCTTCTTCGGTTCGCAGGCGGTACGGTTCCTCAAGACCTCAGGCGCCATGTGGCTGGAGCGGGCCTGCGGTGGCGCGCTACTGGCGCTTGCCGGCTCGCTGGCATTGTATCGCCGGGCAACCGTCTGAGTTCAGGGTCGAGCCAGGGATAGGTGGCCGACGCGATAGGCCTGCGTGTGCTCGCCGATCTCGGGAACTTCTCGCCACAGTCTGAAGCACACCCGCGTCCAGGTGGTCGGTTCGAAGCCGGAGACGGAGGCGAGCGCGTCGCCTGTCGCAACGTCGGCACCAGCCTGCGCGCTTTCGGCGCGGCGGATATCGGCGAGCGGCGCATAAGGCTCTGTCTGCAGGACATCGCGTGTGGCGAACTTGGCTGAGGCGATATCAGCTGAGATTTCTGCCTGCCAGACGATCCAAGTCCTCACCTGTGGCCAGCCGAAGGCGCTGGTGAGAGCCTCGAAACCTGGGCCGCAGAGGAAGTCGCTTGCTCCTTCCGGCCTCTGCCAGAGATAGAAGGGCGCATAGAGATTGTCGTGGCTGCCGAACTCTCCCTTGCGGGCGCTGAGATAGGCTTTGAAACCGAGATTGGGAAAGCCGTCGAGCAACGGACCCTTGTCGCGGATGCGGCGGTCGATGATCGACATGTCGTAATCGGCGGGCAGGGTGAAGCTGTACTGCATGGTGATCATGACTGTCCCTCCACCGGTTGCAGCCATTCGACGACGCTGCCGTTTTCCGTCGGCTGGACGCTGATATAGCTGAAGGGGCTGTCGTCGGCGGCGCCATGCCAGTGACGCTCGCCGGGCGCAAACCAGACGGCATCGCCGGCGCGCAATGCTTCGATCGGACCGCCGTCGTTCTGCGCCAACCCATGGCCCGAAAGCACATAGAGCAACTGGCCTCTGGGATGCGTGTGCCAGCGGGTAATGGTGCCGGGATCGAGCGCGGCGCGCATTGCGGTGTTCTCGCCATCGGCGCTGCCTTCGAGCAGCATCTCGACCCAGAAGGGCGCAGTCGCGACGCCCTCCGGCGAGCGGATTGCCTTGCCGGGGCGCCTGATGGTCATGGTCTTCGGGTTCGAAGCGCTCATTGCCGGCCTCCAGCCACACGAAGCCGCCAGTCTGGGTCAGTCATCTGGGCAATGCCGTCGCCGAAGGACCAGTCTTCCGGCGCGCTGGTGCTGATGACGATCATCACATCCTCAGGCCGGAGGCCCGGCGATTGCGTCAGGAGATCGGCGAGCCGCCGATAGAGCGCCGCCTTCATCTCGCCGGTGCGAGGCCTGCCGATCGTGATCGAGATATAGACGAAGTCGTCCGAGCGCGGGCCGGCGAGATAGCTGCGATCGAAGATCAACTCGTTGTCGTCATGCTGGTGAATGGCCTGGAAGCGGTCGTTTTCGGGCACGTCGAAGGTCTCGACCAGGGCGCGCTGGATGTTGTCGGCCAGCGCCATGAGGTAGTCCGGCGACTTGCCTCTGCGAAGGGAAATGCGAACGAAGGGCATCGGGATCTCCATGGTTCAGGCCGTCCGTCGGCCTTGACAGCTGAACCATTGCACGGCACGATGATGCCGAAAATCAGAATTTTATGAACTAATGATCCTGAAAAATGGGATTATGTAATGCGACGGACGATCTTCGATCTCGATGTGCTTCGAACCTTTTCAACCGGCATGGAACTCGGCAATTTCGCCAAGGCGGCCGAGCGGCTCGGGCGTTCGACCTCGGCAGTGAGTGCGCAGCTGAAGAAGCTGGAGGAACAGGCGGGCACGCCGATCTTCCGCAAGGTGGGGCGCGGGCTGGCGCTGACGGATGCCGGCGAGACGATGCTTGGTTATGCCAGGCGGCTGCTGGAGCTCAACGACGAGGCGGCTGCGGCCGTCAACAGCGTCGAGCTGGAAGGTTGGGTGCGGTTCGGCCTACAGGAGGATTTCGGTGAGACCCTGCTGCCTGATGTGCTCGGCCGCTTTGCGCGCGCGCATCCGAAGGTCCGGATCGAAGCGCGGGTGGTGCGCAATGCCGAACTGCTCGAGCGCGTCACGTCGGGCAAGCTCGATCTGGCGCTTACCTGGAGCGATGGCACGCTGACGGCGCATTGCGAGCGGATCGGCGAAGTGCCGATGCGCTGGATCGGGCCTTCGGAGGGCCAGCCGGGCTGGCAAGCCGCAAGCGGCGAGCCGATGCCGCTTGCCTCGCTGGAGGCACCGTGCCTGTTGCGGAGTGCAGCGACCAAGGCGCTTGATGAGGCGGGCATCTCCTGGCGGCTCGCCTTCGTCAGTCCCAGTCTCGGCGGTCTCTGGGCCGCGACCGCGGCAGGCCTCGGTCTCACCATCCGCACGCCGATCGGCCTGCCGGCGAAGGTCCGCCCATTGGCGCCGGAGACAGTCGGCTTGCCGGATTTGCCGAAGCTCGGTTTGGTCCTGCATCGGGCGGAGGCCGAACCGCAGCCGGCTGCGGCCCGGCTTGCCGAGCTCGTGCTTCAGTCGGTGCATGGCGCGCTGCGCGAGGTGTCGGCTTGACCTCTCCGCATTGACCCCTCGGGCGCAAGCCTGTAGCCTCGAACCCCTATGAAGACGTTCACCCTCAATATCGCTTCGGTCTTCTTCTTGAGCCTCTAAGGCTCTGCCTTCGGGCATCAGAAGATGCGGCCGCTGACCAGCCTTCGTGGCTGGTGCGTTGCCGTGGATGTAACCACCCTGCGTCTGGCCAAGGAAAGAGCCGGCAGGTTTGGCGATAGAGAGATATTTCATGACATCAGATGTTTACTCGCCGGCACTGAGTGCTGCGCAGATCGAGCGATTCATCGAGGACGGTTTCGTCAGGATCGACGACGCTTTTCCCCCCGCATTGGCCGAGGAAGCCCGTGCCATCATGTGGCGTGACATTCCCTTCGCTGCGGATGATCCAAGCACGTGGACGCAGCCCGTCGTGCGACTTGCCGGCTATGGCGGCGGGCCGTTTGAGAAAGCCGTCAACACGCCGGTATTGCATTCGGCCTTCGACCAGCTCGTCGGCACCGGTCGCTGGGAGCCGCGCAATGGACTTGGCAGTTTTCCGGTGCGCTTCCCCCATCCCGATGATCCCGGTGATGCCGGCTGGCATGTCGACCTCAGCTTTCCCGGCGAGGATTCCGATCCGAACGAGCAACGGGATTTTTCTGCGTGGCGGGTGAACATCACCTCGCGCGGGCGGGCGTTGCTGATGCTTTTCCTGTTCTCGGATGTCGGAGAGGAGGACGCGCCGACCCGCATCCGCGTCGGTTCGCACAAGGATATCGCACGCCTCCTGGCACCAGCGGGCGAGGCGGGAATGGCGTACCTCTGGCTGGAGCATGTGGGGGAGGGCCGGCCGCTGGCGTTAGCGACGGGCCCGGCTGGCACGGTCTATCTGTGCCATCCGTTCCTCATCCATGCAGCGCAGATGCATCGCGGCAGGCAGCCGCGCTTCATGGCGCAGCCCGGCCTTGCGCCTGCTGAACCTCTCCGGCTCGAACGGGAGGACGGCGCCTATTCGCCGATCGAGATCGCGATCCGCCGGGCGCTTCAGCAACAGTAGCGAGGACAGAAAGCACCCAGCCCGTCGCAGGCTGGGTGCTCACATCTGCAGTTCCTGCTGGGCGTTGCGGCGTATTGCCTGCGGCGGCTGGCCAAAGGCGCGCAGGAAAGCGCGGCGCATACGCTCGCGGTCGGCAAAGCCGGTCTCGTCGGCGACGACGTCAATCGGATGGCGACTCTGCTCCATCATCAGCCGGGCGGCTTCGAGCCTGAGATTTTCCACGGCCTTGGCCGGTGACTGCCCGGTTTCGGCGCGGAAAGCTCGGCTGAATTGGCGGGGGCTGAGATGGGCGGCTTCCGCCAGTTCTTCGACCGAAAGCTGCGATTTCAGATTGCCGCGGGCAAAGTCGAGCGCCTTCTGGATGCGGTCGGATTTCGGCTCCAGCTCCAGCAGCGCGGAAAATTGCGACTGGCCGCCGGAACGGCGGTGATAGACGACAAGCATTCGGGCCACGGCGCGGGCGACTTCAATGCCGTGGTCTTTCTCGACCATGGCGAGTGCCAAATCGATCCCGGCCGTCATGCCGGCCGATGTCCAGACCGAACCGTCGATGATGAAGATGCGATCCTCTTCCACCTTGATCTTTGGATAACGCGCCTTCATTTGGCGGGCGAGATACCAATGCGTCGTCGCGCGCCGGCCGTCGAGAATGCCGGCTTCGGCGAGGAAGAAGGTGCCGGTGCAAATCGAAGCGATGCGGCGAGAGGCGCCAAGAGCCGCGCGAATGAAGCCGCTTTCGCCGGGGCTTGGCAACGCAATGCCGGGTGCGCCGGTGACAATCAGCGTATCGAATCCGGGATCGCCGAAGGGCTCGGTCTCGATCGTCATGCCGAGCGAGGTGCGCAGCGACCCCCCGGCTTCCGAGAGGTAGCGGATGTCGTAGACCTTCTCGCGGAAATGCAGATTGGTGAATTCGAAGGCCGACACGGCCGCCAGGCCCATGATCTGGAAGCCGGGATAGAGCAGGAAAGCGATGGTCTGCATGGCTAAGCTCCTATGTCCTAAAAGGTGGTATATATGACATTCAGGACGCTGACAATCCGGAGTATGACTCTCCTCAAGTGCAGGGCAGACGCCGGCGCAATTGAAGGAGATGGATCATGACACAGGAATACAAGGGTACTGCGCTGGTAACCGGCGCATCCTCGGGCATCGGCGCAGTCTATGCGCACAGGCTGGCAAAGCAGGGTTACGACCTGATCATCGTTGCCCGTAACGGCGAGCGGCTGAAGGCCTTGGCAAGCGGGCTGACTGAGGAGACGGGCAGGGCGGTCGAGACCGTTGTGGCTGACCTCGGCAACACGGCCGACCTCGCCCGTGTCGAAGGCGTGCTGAAGCAAGACCGGAGCATCACGCTTCTGGTCAACAATGCCGGCGTCGGCGGAACGGCGCCGCTGCTCGCCGCCGATGTCGACAAGATGCAGAAGATGATCGAACTCAACGTCACGGCGCTGATGCGGCTGACCTATGCCGCCGTTCCCGGTTTCGTTGCCCGCGGCGGTGGCACGATCATTAACATTGCTTCCATCGTGGCGATCGCGCCAGAGCGCCTGAACGGCGTCTATGGCGCCACGAAAGCCTTCGTGCTCGCCTTCAGCCAGTCGCTGAAGCATGAGCTGGCGGAGAAGAACATCCGTATCCAGGCCGTGCTACCGGGGGCCACGGCGACGGAATTCTGGGGGATTGCCGGCACGCCGATAGAGCATCTGCCGAACGAGATCGTAATGTCGGCCGAAGACATGGTCGATGCATCGCTCGCCGGCCTTAAGCAGGGTGAGTTCGCAACGATTCCGGCGCTTGAGGATGCAGGCTTGCTGTCGGCCTACGAGCAGGCGCGCCAGGCATTGATGCCGAACCTGTCTCGCAGCATGCCGGCCAAGCGTTACAAGCTGGCATGATGGTTTGGGGCACTTACCTCAACCGAAGCGTTCCAGGGCGGTGGAGAAAATATCGGCATCGACGTTGCCGCCCGATGTGACGACAACGACGGTGTCGCTTTCCAGCGCGTCGCCGTGGAAAAGGGCGGCGGCGAGCGCCACGGCGCCGCCAGGCTCGACGACGATCTTCAACCGCGTGAAGGCGAGCGCCATGGCGCGCAGCGCCTCCTCGTCGGTGACAACGATGCCAGGGCCCGCGAGGCGCTTGAGGATCGGGAAGGTGATGTTGCCCGGCTGCGGCGTAACGATCGCATCGCAGATCGAGCCCGAAACCGTCGCGTTGCGTTCGATCTTGCCGGAGGCGAGCGAGCGGGTGGTGTCGTCGAAATCCTTGGGCTCGCAGGGGCGGACACGAAAGCCGGGGGAACTGGCTTCAAGGGCGAGCGCGATGCCGGAGGTCAATCCGCCGCCGCCGCAGGGAACGAGGACTTCGGCTGATATCACCCCTTCCTCCCCAGCCTGCTCGGAAATTTCGAGGCCGGTCGTGCCCTGGCCGGCGATGACAAGCGGTTCGTCGAAGGGCTTGATCAGTGTCAGGCCGCGCTCAGCAGAAAGCCTCGCGCCGATCTCGTCGCGATCCTCGTTGACGCGGTCGTAGAGCACCACCTCAGCACCGAAGGCACGGGTGTTGGCGATCTTCAGCTTCGGCGCATCGCTCGGCATGATGATGACGGAGGGGATATTGTGCAGCTTGGCAGCAAGCGCAACGCCCTGGGCGTGGTTGCCGGAGGAGAAGGCGATGACGCCCTTCGAGCGTACCGCAGCATCAAGGCCGGAGACGGCCGACCAGCCGCCGCGAAACTTGAATGAGCCGGAATGCTGCAGACATTCCGCTTTCACGAACAGACGCCGGCCGGCGATCTCATCGAGGAAAGGGGAGGAGAGAAGCGGCGTGCGCCTTGCATGACCGCGCAGACGGGCGCGAGCTGCGACAATCATTTCAATGCTGGCCATTCGGGAATCTTTCTGCTTGCGGGTTCGCCCATGCATAGGGCGCGGCAAGCCAATTGTGAACGGCGACTTTGTCACGGTGACATGAATGGTGCCACCGCTGCTTTTCGAGCCGCGTTGCGCTTCCGCCGACTGTTCGATCAGGCGATCCCCGAAGCGTCAGTAACCGCTTGCCGACCCTTCCGCTGCGCGGCTATCCATGGCGCCGTTGTAGCGGGCGCCGCCGCCTTTTGCGATGGCGGCAAGGCTTTTGCCGCCGACGAGGATGCCGGCGGCCTGGCCCCATTGCGGCGCGTCATTGCCGCCATCGAAGCTGTAGCCCATGGCGGCGAGCGTCTTTTCGGTATCGGGCGAAAGCGCATAGGGTTCGAGAAAGACCTTGTCGGGCTGCCATTGGTGGTGGAGACGCGGGGCGTTGACCGCCTGGCTGATATCCATGCCGAAATCGACGACATTGAGGATCGCTTCCAACGTGATGGTGATGATGCGCGAGCCGCCGGGGCTGCCGATCACCATGAAGGGCTTGCCGTCCCGGGTGACGATGGTCGGGCTCATCGAGGAGAGCGGCGTCTTCTTCGGCGCGATGGCATTGGCTTCGCCCTGCACCAGTCCGTAGAGGTTCGGCACGCCGGGCTTGGAGGTGAAATCGTCCATCTCGTTGTTGAGCAGGACGCCGGTGCCGGGTGCCACGACGCCGGCGCCGAAGGAGCCGTTCAGCGTATAGGTGACGGCGACCGCATTGCCCTCGTCGTCGATGATCGAATAATGCGTCGTCTCGGTGCTTTCCTTGCCGCCGAGCGGTTTGAGGTTCGCCGAGGTGCCAGACCTGTAGGGGTCGATCTTGGCGGCAGTCTCCAAGGCATATTTCTTGTCGAGAAGCTTGGCGACCGGGTTCTCGACAAAATCGGGATCGCCGAGTGCTGCATTGCGGTCGACATAGGCATAGCGCATCGCCTCGACCATGAGGTGCACGGTTTCGGCCGAGTTATAGCCAAGATAGGAGAGCGGATAGCCTTCCAGAACGTTGAGGATCTCGCAGATGATGACGCCGCCGGAGGAAGGTGGCGGCGAGGAGATGATGTCGTAGCCGCGGTAATTGCACTCGATCGGCTTCAATTCGCGCACGGCATATTGCTCGAAATCCTCCTTGGCAAGGATGCCGCCTTTGGCCTGGCTCGCCTTGACGATCGCCTCAGCGGGCGCGGCCTTGTAGAAGGCGTCGGAGCCTTTTTCGGAGATGCCTGCCAGGACCGAAGCAAGGTCCGGCTGCTGGAGTTTTTCGCCGGATGCATAGGGTTTGCCGTCCGGTTTCAGAAATATCTTTGCCGCCGCCTCATCCTTGGCGAGGCGCTTGGCGTTGCCGGCGAAACTTGCGGCGTCGCCCTGTTCCAGGGTGAAACCCTCTTTGGCGAAGCGAAGTGCCGGCGCGATCAGATCCTGGCGCGATTTGGTGCCGTATTTCTCGCGCGCGGTCTCGAAGCCCATGACGGAGCCCGGCACGCCGACCGAGAGATAACCGTCGAGGCTGGCGCGTGGCACGATATCGCCCTTGGCATCGAGATACATGGTCTTCGTTGCGGCAAGCGGTGCGCGTTCGCGAAAATCGAGGAAAGTCTTCGTGCCGTCCTTCAGGCGGATGGTCATGAAGCCGCCGCCGCCGAGATTGCCGGCCGCGGGATAGACGACTGCCAATGCATAGCCGACGGCAACTGCCGCATCGACGGCATTGCCGCCGCTTTTCAGCACCTCGACACCGACATCGGTCGCCAGATGCTGAGCGGTGACGACCATGCCGTGCTCGGCTTCTACGGGCGCAGGCGAGGCGGCGAAAGCCGAGGTAAGGCTCAGCGACAATGCTGATATGACGGAGATCGTCCCGATATGCAGGCGGCCCATGATTTCCCCTCCTATGGACAATGATGAAAAAACATATGGGGCTGCGACAGCCTGAGGCAATGCAAGGGGTTGGCTTTAAAGCATGTCGCGCAAAAGTGTGCAGCGGCTTTGCGACGACGATATGCGAAAACAAAACTTAAAGCGTGAGGAGTTCGGCGAGTTTCCGGTTGGTGTCATCGTGATCGAGCGGCGTATAGACGATGAGCTTCATCTCCGGCCGGCTTGTCAGTGTCAGGCCGGTATGCTCGAAGGACATGCGGCCCTTGAGGGGATGGTTGATGCGCTTTATGCCGGACAGCGGATTGACGACCTCGTGGCGCTGCCACCAATCACGAAATTCAGCGCTTGCCTGTTTCAGCAGCGCGATCAGCCGTTCGAAATCCGGATCGCCGGCATAACGCGCGCTGTCGGCGCGAAACATCGCCAGCGAGACGCGGGCAACCGCCTCCCAGTCGACGAGCAGCTTGCGATGCGCGGGGTCGGCAAAGAGGCGATGCATGGTATTGCGCTCGTCGCGGTCGAGCGTGTCGTAACCGCCGAACAGCACCTCGGCGGCACGGTTCCACGCGAGCACGTCCCACCGGCGGCCAAGTACATAAGCCGGTTGGTGGGTCAGGTTAGCGAGCATGCGCTGCAGCGGCTCGTCGACGCATTCGAGTGCGGATGAGACTGCCTGCGGCGCTTGGCGATTGTTGAGGGTGAAGAGATGTCGGCGCTCGGCCTCGTCGAGGCGCAGCGCATCGGCAAGGGCGTTGAGCACCTGCATGGAGGGCCTGATGTCGCGGCCCTGTTCCAGCCAGGTGTACCAGGTGGTGCCGACGCCGGCGAGCATGGCGAGCTCCTCACGCCGGAGACCCGGCGTGCGCCGGCGAAACCCCTCCGGCAAACCGACCTCGGAGGGCGTCAGCCGTTCGCGACGGGAGCGCAGGAAGGCTGCGAATTCACGGCGGCGGGCTTCGAATGTGTCGGATCTCTGGTCCATGGCGGGAATCATATCAGTATTGATACCAGGATAAAACCGGAACTGTTTGCCGTTTCCGGGCCGCGCATGATGCCGGTGTCGCAGGTGGTTGAAGCGTCTGCGGCTCGATCAATTCAAGGAGCAGCATCATGTCTTTGCAGCATGTGGTCGTCATCGGCGGTTCTTCCGGCATCGGCCTTGCCACGGCGAAATTACTTTTGAAACAGGGTTACACAGTCACCATTGCGGGCCGCGACGGCGAAAAGCTTGATGCGGCGACGGCATCGCTCGAGGGCGAGCGGCGCAGCCTCGTGCTCGATGCGGCGAAGCTTTCCGGCCTTGGGGAGGCTTTTGCCGGGATCGGCGCATTCGGTCATCTCGTGCTGGCGATGGGCAGCGGTCACGGCGCCGGACCCTTCGCGACGCTCGACATGGCGGATCTGCTTGCCGGGTTTCAGACCAAGCTCATCCCGCATGCCGCGACAGCCCAGGCGGCATTGCCGCTGCTGCAGCCGGGCGGCAGCATCACCTTCGTTTCGGCAGTCAGCGCGCAGGCAGCGATGCCTGGCACGGCTGGGCTTGCGGCCGTCAATGCCGGCATCGAGGCGATGGTGCCGGTGCTTGCCGCCGAGTTGAAGCCGCTGCGTGTCAACGGCGTTTCACCTGGGGTCGTCGATACGCCGTGGTGGAGTTTCCTGCCGCCGGAGCAGCGCGGCAGCGTTTTTGCGGATTTCGCCGGCCGCACGCCGGTCGGTCGTGTCGGCAGGCCGGAGGATATTGCAGAGGCGATCGCCTTCCTGATCGGAAACGGCTTCATGAGCGGCCATGTCATCACCTGCGACGGCGGTGTGCGTCTCAGCGCTTGAAGCAGCATTCAGGCGGACCGCCGACGGTCTCGCGGGCCGGAAATCCAAGCCGGAGAGGTCATGCGCCGTGCAGGGCGCCTGGCCCCAACGACGGCACGGTTACGACCGTCCGATTGCGTGATGCGGCGGCAAGTCTCTCCTCGGCCCTGCGGGCAACCGCCTGCAGGTCGAGCGGCTTTCCGGCGATTTTTTCCATGGCGGCGATGGCGACATCGGTCGCGAGATAATCCGGCTTGTGGCCGACGCCGCTGACGGTGATGAGTTCGGAGCCTGATATATCGCGGGCAAGGCCGCGCGAGTGCAAGTGTTCCCAGACGATCTCGTCGCTGTCGCCGGTTATGATGACGGTCGGCGCGGTGATCTGCGAATAGAGCAGCGACTGCTCCTTCACATAGGCGAGCAGCCTTTTGAAATCGGCGGCGTTGTTTTGGAAGGCGCCGGGGCGCAATACGAGCGACGGACCGGTTCTTTCGATGTAGTCGGCCGGGCGCGGATTAGGGCGGAAAACGTTCCGCGTGCCGCGCTCCAGCCGGCTCAGCCCGAGCGGCACGACGATCGCATGGTTGAAGAGCCAGCCGACGATCGGCACGGTCGCCACGTGATAGTACCAGTCGATGCCGCCCGGCCAGGGATGGGTGGCGGGCGCGAGGAAGAGCAGGCCTGATGTCTTGTCAGGATGGCGCAGGCCGAAGGCGGCGGTGATCGCGCCGCCGAAGGAATGGCCGACAATGATCGCCTTTTCGATGCCGCGCTTTTCCATCAGCCTGGCGATCGCATCGGCCTGGCCGGAGGGGACGGCATTCTCGGGGCCGCCGCGCTCGGAATAACCATGGCCGGGACGATCGACGAACAGCATTTCTGCCCGGCCTTCGAGTGCGGCGCGGAAGGCGACGACCTGATCGAGCAGATTGCCGCTGGCGCCGTGAATGAAGACCAGTGCCGGCAGATCCGCATTTTCGGGACGCTCGATGTGGACGGCATTCATGCGGTAGCCGCCGACATCCGTCAGTTCGCCGATATTCGGATAAGCCTGTTCGAATTGCCGCGCCTTATAAGTGGAGTAACCGATGGCGGCGGCGAGCGGGGCGAGAAGAGCGGAAACTTCTGCAAGCATGATCTCAACGAGCGATAATTGCGGGATGACCTGCATGCGGACAAACCGCTACATCGTTCCCTCTAGATTCTAAAGCGCGTCGCGCTCAGGTCTTTGTTTTACGCATGTCGCTATCGCAAACCGCTGCACACTTCTGCGCGACATGCTTTAAATTGCGCGGCACGATCCGACGTCAAGATATCAGCCCGGGAATCAGGTGCGATTGCCGGCGAGTTTTTCCGCCAGCGTGTTGACCTGTTCCTGCGCGGTGCGTTCGGCGGGATAGACATCGAGGAAACGCTCCCAAGCCTTCAAGGTCAGCTGGTCGTTGCCGGAATTGCTGAGGATCGCTGCCATGCCGGAGAGCGCGCCGAAATGGCGCGGTTCGAGATCGAGCACACGTTCGATGTCGGACATCGACTTGCGGTAATTGCCCATGACGAAATTCAGCGTGGCGCGGCGGTTCCAGCTTTCGGCATAATCTGGTTTCAGCGCGATCGCCTCATCGAGGAAATCGAGGGCAGCGGGATTGCGCTTTTCCTCGATCGCCTTGTCGGCCCACTGCATCAGCAGATTGACGGTGGCACTGCCGGAATCGTTCCATTCCATGCGGATTTCATTGGCGATGCCGCTGGCCTTGTCGGGGTCGCGTTCACGCTTCAATTGGCTGAAGAGTTGGTCGAGGTGCTGCTTGGGCGAACCGTTGACATCCGTCTGCTCGACGATGACATCTTTTTTCGTGGCGGCAGCCGACTGTTCCGCGGCGGCGGCCGGAAAGGGGGAGGTGAGCAGGATGAGGGCGAGCGGCAGTGCCGCTGACGTCAAAGCAAAAAAGCGCATGGCGGACATATTAGCCCGCCAACGCCGAAGATCAAACAAATTTGACGTGATCGCCGCAGCGACCCACCGGATATATCTGCCGGCGTAACCTGCGCGGCAAGGCGATCCGGACGCGCGAAATCAGCCCTGACGAGCCTTGAAGCGCGGGTTCAGCTTGTTGATGATGTAGATGCGGCCCTTGCGGCGAACCAGACGGTTGTCACGGTGACGAGCCTTGAGCGACTTGAGCGAATTCTTGATCTTCATTTTTCTGATCCGCGATCTCTATGGGGGAATTCACATTCGCCCGTATCTTTAACAATCAAAAGCGCGCCATCGGGCGCGCTGTTTAGGTGGGGGAGCAGATACCTCGTCACCTTTTCCGTGTCAACCACATGAAGGTGTTTTTCCCAAGGCACAAGGGTGTTTTCTCAGGCCAAAACCAGCGATTTCGGCGTCAAGGTGGTGACGTGACCCATCTTGCGGCCGGGGCGCCACTCGGTCTTGCCATAGAGATGAACCAGCGTGTCGGGGCGCCGCAACCAGTCGGGAACGGCAAGGATATCGTCGCCGATCAGGTTCTGCAGGATGCAGTCGGAATGGCGCTCGGCACTGCCGAGCGGCAGGCCGGCGACGGCCCGGATATGCTGCTCGAACTGGCTGACGACGCAGGCGGCTTCCGTCCAGTGACCGGAGTTGTGGACACGCGGCGCCATCTCGTTGGCGATCAGGCCGCCATCGGCCAGCACGAAGAATTCGATGCCGATGACGCCGACATAGTTCAACGCGGCAAGGATCTTTTCGGCCGATTGGCGCGCCGCGTCCGCTGTCGCTGCAGAGATCGCGGCAGGAACCATCGAGGTGTGGAGGATGCCGTTGCGGTGCACGTTCTCGGCGGGATCGAAGCAGACGACCGTCCCGTCGGTGGCGCGCGCGGCGATGATCGAGACCTCGCGTTCGAAAGCGACGAAACTTTCGAGGATGAGCGGCACGCCGCCGAGTGCGGCATAGGCGCCCTCCGGGCTGTCGGCGGCCGAGCGGAAAACCTTCTGGCCCTTGCCGTCATAACCGAGACGCCGGGTCTTCAGCACGCCCTGGCCGCCGAAATCCTTCAGTGCCGTCTCGAGATCGGCCTGGCTGTCGATCGCGTGGAAGCGGGCGGTTGATATGCCGCAGTCATTGAGAAAGCGCTTTTCGACGAGGCGGTCCTGGGCGGCTTCCAGCGCCTTCGGCGGCGGATAGACCGATACGGTCGCCGAGAGCCTTTCGGCGGCTGCGACGGGCACGTTTTCGAATTCGTAGGTGACGACATCACAGATATCGGCGAGTTCGGCCAGTGCCGCCGGATCGTCGTAGGCGGCGGTAATCTGCCGGTTGGCGAGCTGGGCGGCCGGGCAGTCCGCCTGCGGCTCGAGGATGACCGTGCGAAAATTCAACCGGGCGGCGGCAATCGCCAGCATGCGGCCGAGCTGGCCGCCGCCGATAATGCCGATCGTTCTTGCCGTCATAGGTCGTCCATCGGGTATTCGGCGACGGCAGCACTCTGGCGCTCGCGCCATTCGTCGAGCCGGTCGGCGATTTCTTCGTCGGAAAGGGCAAGCACGGCGGCGGCGAGAAGGGCGGCGTTGACCGCGCCGGCCTTGCCGATGGCAAGCGTGCCCACAGGAATACCGGCCGGCATCTGCACGATGGAAAGGAGGCTGTCCTGGCCGGACAGGGCTTTCGACTGGACCGGCACGCCGAAAACCGGCAGCGGTGTCATCGCGGCGGTCATGCCCGGCAGGTGGGCAGCGCCGCCGGCGCCGGCGATGATGACCTTGAAGCCCTCCGCACGTGCGCCCTTGGCGAAATTGACCAATCGGTCCACTGTGCGGTGCGCCGAAATGATGCGCGCATCATAAGGGATCTCAAGCGCCTCCAGCGTGTCGGCGGCGTTTTTCATGGTCTCCCAGTCGGACTGGCTGCCCATGATGATGGCGACGGGTGGTCTGTCTGTCATCGTTGCTGCTATTCCCTCTCAGGCGATGATGTCAGGGATGATCTGATCTTCCAGCTTGGAGAGCCTGTCCTTGATGACGAGCTTTTTCTTTTTCATACGCTGGATCCGCAGAGCATCGCATCCGGTCTGGATCATGGCGTTGATCGCGGCATCGAAATCCTCGTGCTCCTGACGCAGACGCGCCACCGTGAGCCTGATTTCCGCCTGTTCCTGATCGGCCATATGCATTCCCCGTTACCGTCCCTGGACCTTGTCCGATCTGCCGATGATTTCCGCAAGCTCCTATCACCAAATACAGGTAACGGCTAGTTAGTCTTGATCATGAAATTGCCATCCAGTCTCCATCTTTTGGCCTTCGACAAGCCTTCAAAAATATGTCACAGTCCGGCCGTTGACACCTTGATCCCCGACGATGATGGCCGGGGAGGGTAAAGAGGAAGGAAGGGTCATATGACTGTTCAAGCTCATCTTGAGTCACTCCAGAAAAAGCATGTTGCTCTCGAGGAGGAGTTGCACGCGCTCAGAACATCTCCCTCTATTTCCGATACGGAACTTGCCGAATGCAAGCGCCGCAAGCTGCGCATCAAGGACGAGATTCAGCGTCTTAAGTCATCCGTCCACTAATCTTCCCAAGGGTCGCCGGGCGATCATCTTGCGCAACAAGGTAAATCCATCCATTCCGCCAAAAATTAGCAAGAACCGGTGATTTGACACCAGATTTGCGCCAGTCCGATGCATCCGGCATCGTGGCTGGCGCTTTTGGGTCCGCTGCGTCTCACATCGCGTTCTTATGATTTGCATCGTATCCCCAGATCTCATGGGGACCTGCCTCAGGCCCAGAACTGATCCAGCCACAAATTGAGCTTGTCGAAGCCGCGGTTGTTGACCGTATAGATACGTTTGGTGCCTTCCGAGGTCACGGAGACGAGATTGCTGTCGAGTAGCGCCTTCAGATGCTGCGAAACAGCAGGGCGGCTGATCGGTAGGCCCTCGGCGAGCTCATTGACCGTCCGTGGCGCGCGACGCAATTCCTCCAGCAGAAACCGCCGGTTCGGATCGGCAATCGCAGAGAAAGGGTCCGTGTTCGACATGGCAGGAACGCTACGTCAAACCGGCCGCGCCAGCAAGGAAATTGTGCATTGCAGCGTGCCGTGATTTCTAAAGCGCGTCGCGATCTTTCGGATTCGCGCCTCGCGCTTTAGCTCTTTGTTTTACGCATGTCGTTATCGCAAAACCGCTGCACAGTTTTGCGCGACATGCTTTAGTTGTTTCTACCAGCCAAGGCCCTCGCGCACGATCAGGAAGGCGGCGATCAGCGCCATTGCATACATGAAGGGATAGAAGATCTGTGGCCTCATGCGGCGCACGCACCAGGCGCCGGCAATGGTGGCGAGCGGGGCAAAGGGCAGAAGCGTCGCGGAGGTCGCAAGGTTCTGGGTATCGAGCTGGCCGAGTGCAAAATAGGGGATCAGCTTGATGGCGTTAAGGATCGCGAAGAAGCGCACGCTGGTGCCGGTATATTCGCGCGGCTGCAGTTTGAGCGGCAGGGCATAGATCTGGAAGGGCGCACCGCCGGCATGGGCGACGAAGCTGCCGTAACCGGAAAATGTCCCCCAGAGGCTGGCAGCCACCGGCCGCTGGCCGCGCGGCGGGATCACCTTGCCGGCGCCGGGGCCGAAATTGTTCCAGAAATAGCGCAGGCAGAAGAAGATGGTCACCGCGCCGATGACGATGCGCAGCATGTTGCCCGGAACCAGGGCCGAGGTCGCCCAGCCCAGCGCGATACCGAAGACGGCGCCCGGCAGCATGATCTTCAGCGTCGCCCAGTCGCCATGTTTGCGCCAGATGACGAGCGAGATCATGTCCATGAAGACCAGGATCGGCAGCAGGATGGCGGCCGCCTCGACCGGCGAGACGACGAGGGCGAGGAAGGGCAGGCCGATCAGCGACAAAGCGTCGCCCATGCCACCCTTTGCGAGGCCCACCAGCAGAACGGCGGGCACGGCGGCGTAGTAGAATGACAAATCCTGCGGCATGCTTTCGACGTCCTCCTCTTGCAAGCCTCGTCTAACGGAACTACTCACACAAAACGAGTGCGGATCCCTCATTTCGAAGGGGAATTCGCCGGAAACGGAAAGACCTCATGACCGAACCGGAAAATCGCTGCCGCCTTGTGCTCATCGTGCCTGATATCGCCGATGCCGATGAACAGGCAAAGATCGTCGCCGATGCGCTGAAGGGCGGCGATGTCGCCTCGGTGATCGTGCCGCAATACGGGCTCGACGACGGCACCTTCCAGAAACATGCCGAAAAGCTGGTGCCATTGATCCAGAATGCTGGAGCAGCCGCGCTGATTGCAGGTGACAGCCGTGTCGCAGGCCGGGCAAAGGCCGATGGCCTGCACCTTTCCAGCAATGCCGAGGCGCTTTCGGAAGCGATCGACAAACATGCGCCGAAGCTGATCGTCGGCGGTGGCAACGCGGCCGACCGGCACCATGCGCTGGAGATCGGCGAAGTCAGGCCGGACTATATCTTCTTCGGCAAGCTCGATGGCGACATCAAGCCGGAGGCGCATCCGAAGAACCTTGCGCTCGGCGAATGGTGGGCCTCGATGATCGAGATTCCCTGCATCGTCATGGGCGGCACTGATCCGGCCTCGGCGCTCGCCGTCGCCGAGACTGGTGCGGAGTTCGTGGCGCTGCGGCTGGCGGTCTTTGGTGAGCCCGGCCGGGCGCCGTCGGTCGTTGCCGAAATCAACGCGTTGCTTGACGAAAAAGCGCCACGGTTTGAGGATTGAAATCGCGCTCATGCCGATCCTGCCCGCCCGCCTTTTGAAATATATCCTTGCCAGCGTGACCGCCCTCGTTGCGGCCGGGCCGAATGTCGCCCTGGCGCAGGCGCCGGACAGCGTCATCAGCCAGCCGGGCACGGCGCCGGCTTCGACCTTCCGCACGGACCGGCCCTCCGCCTCGGACGTCGGGCCCTCCGACGGCGTCGGCGTGTTCGACCGCATGGGCGCGAAGTTGCCGGATCTGCCGCCGGAGAAGGATTACAAGGGGCCGATCGACGAAGCTTACGGCGCCTTCCAACGCGGTTATTACCTGACGGCAATGGACAAGGCGCTGCCGCGCGCCCAGCTCGGCGATCCGGCGGCGCAGACGCTGATCGGCGAAATCCTCTCGCAGGGTCTCGGCGTCAAGAAGGACGTGAAGAATGCTGCCTTCTGGTACGGCAAGGCGGCCGAAGGCGGCGATGCGGCGGCCATGTTCAAATATGCGCTGATCCTGATGGAAGGCGAGGGCGTGCCGCGTGACAAGGTCAAGGCCGACGACTACATGCGCAAGGCGGCCGAGGGCGGCAATCCTTCGGCGGAATTCAACTGGGCGCAGCTTCTCGTCGCCGACAATCCCGGCGAGAAGGGACTGAAGCTCGCGCTGCCGTTCTACGAGAAATCGGCCGAGCAGGGCATTGCCGATTCGCAATATGCCGTAGCGCAGATCTATGCGACGCTGAAGGACCTGCCGGAGGAAAAGAAAAAGCTTGCCCGCGAGTGGATGGCACGTGCAGCGCGCGCCGGTTTCGACACGGCCCAGCTCGATCTCGGCATCTGGCTGGTCAACGGCGTGGGTGGGCCGAAGGATTACGTCAAGGGTTTCGAATGGCTGAAACTTGCCGCCAATGGCGGCAACGTCGTCGCGCAGAACAAGCTCGCCCATCTCTATATCAATGCGATCGGCACGCCGCCCAATCCGGTCGAGGCGGCGAAGTGGTACGTGCTGTCGCGCCGGGCCGGGCTTGCCGATCCGTCGCTCGAGGATTTCTATCTCGGCATCGAGGACGATCAGCAGAAGGCGGCGATCGAGGCCGCCAACAAGTTCCGGCGGCGATAGCGACCGTATCCTAACTTAGAAAAGCGCATCGGCGAACAGATCCTCATCGTTTTCGGCTTTGGCGGTCTCGGCGGGAACGGGGGTGCTGTCCTCGCTCGCCGGAATTATGCCGCGATGAATGTTGCGTTCCTGGACCATCGTGTAGTGCTTGAAGATCTTGCGGTCGAGCGGCGCGATCGTCTCGGCGAGATCGGAGATATCGGCGACCTCAGTGCCGGCGACGCCTTCGAGCAGACCGGCGCAGCCGGCAAGGACTTCACCGAGATCATGCTGGAAATCGAGCTTGCCGATCAGCAGGCTGATCTTGGTGGCGACCTCGCGACCGTTCTCGGCGAGCACCTTCAACTCGTTTTCCATCACGTTGGCTGCCGAGCGGATGTTGCCGACGGCCGACGTCAGGCTTTCTCCCAGGCTGCCGGCTGCGGCATCCGTGGCGGGAGCGACGCGCCCGGCCGCGGCTTCGAGCGCCGGCAGGCCGTTGACGATGGCGTCGGCAGAATCGTCGAGCTTGCCGGCGAAGATGCGCAGTTCGGCGGTGACGACGTTGATCGACTTGCCTTCCTCGCCGAGGCGGCTGCAGCGCAGGTTGGTATTCAAAGCCATATAGTGAATGTCG
Organism: Rhizobium sp. P1_B8; assembly: GCF_056406515.1. Classification (NCBI taxonomy): domain Bacteria; kingdom Pseudomonadati; phylum Pseudomonadota; class Alphaproteobacteria; order Hyphomicrobiales; family Rhizobiaceae; genus Rhizobium; species Rhizobium sp. P1_B8. The sequence continues at coordinate 33,620 of NZ_JBFTZZ010000025.1, forward strand.
GTCTTGACGGCGCGGATGTTGCCGATCGCTTCGGAGAGCTTGGCGGCTGTGCCGATCGTCGACTGGCTCACCTGATCGGCCTGGCGGCTTGCCGTGTCGACCTGCTTGACGATTTCGTGGGCGGCCGAAACGCTGGATTCCAGCGCGCGCATGAAGTTGCCGCCGGCCTCGCCGCTCTGACCGCTCATCTGATCGCGCAGCTTGAGGATCTCTCGCATGTCGTGGTCGAAACTCGCGATCGTCTTGACGACGTTCTCAGAATCCCGCTGGAAATTTGCGCACATGTCGCTCATCTGCGCTGCGGTCAGATGGTGAATGACGTTCTGGAGGCGCTGGCGGGCGCCGGCGTCGAGGCTGGCGCCATCCTCGCCGGCAAAGAAATCCTCAAGGAGCGAAAAGGTAGCCTGTACATGCTCGATGCGCTGGCGGGTGATATCGCCGATCTGCAGGGCAGACAGCGTCGAGGCGACCTTGCCCTGGACGGCGCGGGCAATCGCACCGACCTCGCGGGCGATGACGCCGAGATCCTTGCGATGTTGGGCGATCTTGGCGGCATCATCGCGCAGGGCTCCGGCGACGGCCGGAACGGTATCGGCATAACCCTTGGAAACGCTGGCGCCAAAGGAGGTGGCGAGCTTGACCTCCTTATCGAGACTGTCGAGATGCGTGGCGAAACGGTTGACCTCATCGGTGCCGGAATAGATGCGCTCCAGGATCTCCTGGGCGAAGCCGGCGAATTCGGCAAGGCCGGCACCGGTGATCTTCACGGTCACGGCGAAGGTTCTGAGATAACGCATCGTCTCCTGCATGTCGGAGACGTGCTTGCGCAGCTCCCTGCCGGTATGCGCCAGCGAGACGAGCGCCTGCTGGCGGTTTTCCTCGGTGACCGGCAGCGCCGTCAAGCTCTCGACCGTGGCGCGAAGATCGGCGCTGGTGTCGCTCGCATCCTTGTTGTCGAGCGTCGTGGTGACACTCTCGAGCGAGTTCAACAGACGGTTGAGGACATCCATCACCGACAGCAGCACGGTGCCGCCTTCGAGGAACCGTTCCTCGACCTGGCCGCGGGCGGATTCCAGGGTCTGGCTGATGTCCCGTCCTGATGTGTAGGCTGCAGCGTTCGGTGATACCAGAGCGTGTGCCACTTTTATACCTTTTCTTAAGATCCAGGCGATTCAACTCTATTTTTACGGGCAGGATGGAAACGTCCGGTAAACGCGCCGGACTCGCCAGCGTTGTGATTAACGAAAGATGTCGATGGCGTGTCGGTGAAAGCGTAACGCTCGACTTGATGATTCAACATATTGTTTTTATTTTATTTATTTCTAAATTTTGAGAAAAAAATACAACTTATCCCGGATGAGAATTGGGAGTCGCGGAACGCGCTATACGGCAGTTTCCTACAACCGCTGTTTACCCCGCATTAACGCTGCCGTGAGAGTCCTTTTAGGGTCGTCAAGTATTTTCTGGCCCAGGAGGCTGCATTGGATACTCAGAAACAATATTACGAATCTATAAATTTGCCAGACGTGCTCAGCATTCGTAATGTGACCGAACTATATTCCAAGTTTAATGATGAATTTCATAGCCGCGATACAATCATCGTCAGCATTCCAGAAGGTGCGGAAGCGGATCTGAGTTTCGTTCAACTCATCGAATCCTCGCGCCGCCAAGCAAAATCCAAGGGAAAGACGTTCAAGCTTTCTTCGCCGGCCAATGGATCGGTCTTGAAGGTACTTGAGCGCGCAGGTTTCATCGAATCCTTCGATCAAGAAGACGCAAATTTCTGGTTGCATAAAGAGGTGACGTTATGAGTGCAAATATCCTGACCGTCGACGATTCCGCCAGCATTCGTTTGACCACCAAGGTCACGCTGACCAATGCCGGCTATAGCGTCACCGAGGCGGTCAATGGGGCAGAGGGCCTCGCGACCGCCAAGGGCAGCAGCTTCGATCTGATCGTGACCGATCTCAACATGCCTGTCATGGACGGGCTGACGATGATCGAGGAACTGCGCAAGCTGCCGGCGCAGGCCGGCGTTCCGATCATCTTCCTGACGACGGAATCGGACGCCGATCTCAAGGCGCGCGCCAAGGCCGCCGGCGCGACGGGCTGGCTGACCAAGCCGTTCGACCCGGAAAGTCTGGTGAAGATCGTGAAGAAGGTTCTCGGACGATGAGTACACTCGATCCGGTCGCCGTATTCCGCACGGAAGCTGCCGAATGCCTCGAAGCGATCGAGGCCGGTCTTCTCGACCTGACCCACCAGCTCGACAACAAGGATCTGGTCGACGCCGTGTTCCGCGGGCTCCACACGCTCAAGGGCTCCGGCGCGATGTTCGGTTTCGAGGCGCTCGCCGCCTTCACCCATCATTGCGAAACAGCCTTCGACCGCGTCCGCAAGGGCGAGGTCGCGGCGACCAGTGAACTCGTCGCCGCCGTTCTCGCCGCCCAGGACCATATGCGTGCCCTCGTCGACCAGCCGGATGCCGATCACGGCGATACCGGGAATAAGCTTCTGGCGCAGCTGCAGGCTGCCGTCGGTGGCAAGCAAGCGGCGGCTGCAGCAGCGCCCGCCGCTGTTCCCCCGCCCGCGGCCGTGCTCGACGCACCGGCGAAGATGAAGAACAGCTGGCGCATCCGCTTCAGCCTGCCCGCCAATTCGATGGCCAACGGCACCAACCCGCTCGGCCTGCTGGACGAGCTGCGCGATCTCGGCGAATGCAGCGTGCGCGCCAACACCTCGGCCATTCCGGCCCTCGACGATCTGGTTCCGACGGAGCTCCATATTTCCTGGGACGTGACGCTGACCAGCGAGCAGGATCGTTCAGCGATCGACGACGTTTTCATCTTTGTGCTCGATGACATGGAACTCAGCGTCGAGGAGATCAGTGATACGGCAGCGGCAACCGCCGCTCCGGTCGAGGAAAGGGCTGCCCCTGTCCCCGTCGCCGCAACATCGACCGCCCCCCCTTCGTCGACCACGGCCCCGGAATTCCGTCCAGTCGAGGCGGTTCCCGCCAAGCGCGAGGCGCCCGCCGTCGTCAGCCAGGCAAAGGCGGCCGAGAATGTCCGCGTTCCGGCCGAACGTCTCGATGAGCTGATGGACCGCGTCGGCGAGCTCGTCATCGCGCAGTCGCGCCTCAGCCAGCTCGCCAGCGCCAGCACCGATATCGCGCTGCGTTCCGTTTCGGAAGAAATCGAACGCCTGTCCGGCGAATTGCGCGACACGATGATGGTGCTGCGCATGGTGCCGGTCGCCACCCTCTTCTCCCGCTTCCGCCGCCTCGTCCACGATCTCGCCCGCGAGACCGGCAAGGTGATCGAGCTGGTGACGGAGGGCGAGAGCACCGAAGTCGACAAGACGGTCATCGAGCGTCTGGCCGATCCGCTGGTGCATCTGGTGCGCAACTCGATTGATCATGGCCTCGAAACGCCCGCCGAACGGCTTGCCTCCGGCAAGACCGAAGCCGGGACGGTGACGCTTTCGGCCCGCCAGGCCGGCGGCGAGGTGATCATCTCGATCAAGGACGACGGCCGCGGCATCAATCGTGAACGGGTTCGCGCCAAGGCCGAATCCTCCGGCCTTATCCAGCCCGGCCAGCCGCTTTCCGACTCAGAGCTGCTGCAGCTGATCTTCGCCCCCGGCTTCTCGACGGCAGCAGCTATCACCAATCTGTCCGGCCGCGGCGTCGGCATGGACGTGGTCAAGAAGACGGTCGAAGCCCTCCGCGGCGCAATCGACATCGTCAGCATGCCGGGACAGGGTTCGGAAGTGTCGCTGCGCATCCCGCTGACGCTCGCCATCATCGACGGCCTGCTGGTGCGCGTCGGTTCCGGCCGCTACGTCATCCCACTTTCGGCGGTCGAGGAATGCCTCGAACTGTCGCTCGAGGAAGATCTCCGCTCGCGCGGCCGCAGCTTCATCTCGCTGCGCGACAGCCTGGTGCCGTTCCTGCGCCTGCGCGACCTCTTCCGCACCGGCACCAAGCCCGATGTGCATCAGAAGGTCGTCGTCATCTCGACCGGCACGGAGCGCGTCGGCCTCGTCGTTGACCAGATCATCGGCGACCACCAGACGGTCATCAAGTCGATGTCGAAGCTGCACAATAACGTCGCGACCTTCTCGGGCGCCACCATTCTCGGCGACGGCAGCGTCGCTCTCATTCTCGACGTCGGGCACCTGGTTGCCGCGGGTCAACAACAGGAGGCGCAATTGCGTGTAGCAGGATGAGCGCAACAGCAGCAACGGCCGAACGATTCGACAATCACTGGAGCTATGCCGAGGAAGTCGAGGTCCTGACCTTTGATCTCAATGGCGAAACCTTCGCACTTGAAGCGGTCATCGTCCAGGAGATCCTGGACCTGCTTCCTGAGACCGCGGTGCCGGGCAGCCAGCCCTTCGTCGCCAGCGTCATCAACTTTCGCGGCAAGGTCATTCCGCTCGCCGATCTGCGTCTCGCCTTCGGGATGGAAGCGGCAGAGGCGACGATCGACAGCCGCATCATCGTCATCGAGATCGATCTGCAGGGCGAGCAGACGCTCGTCGGCCTCAGAACCGACAAGGTGAACGAGGTGACGACACTTGCAAAGTCCGCGAGCGAGGCACCGCCGAGCATCGGCATGCGCTGGCGCGCCGATTACATCAACTGCCTGGTGAAGAGGGGCGGAGAATTCATCATTCTCCCTAATCTGCAGGCGATTTTTTCATCGAGGCACGACGCGGCTGGAGCCGCCAATTGACGCTGGATGAATTCAACGAGGGGTTTGGGGACCATGCGACTGACAATCAAGACGAAACTGGTGACCGCGTTCACCTTCATCATTGTAATGCTCGTGGGCACTGCCGCTTACGGTGTCTTCAGCCTTGGATCGCTGAACGACACGATCGATAAGCTTCTCGCCGGCCCGGCTGCCCGCCTGGATTTCGCGCAGCAGATCAACATCGCTCAGCTCGAGGCGATCCGCCAGCAGAAGAACCTGCTCACCGCCCGCAGCGCAGACGAGACGGCCGGGGCAATCGCCAAGGGCAATCAGGCTCGCAAGGAATTCGCCGACGCCTTCAGCCAGGTGTTGGCGCTGGCAACGGAAGAAGGCAAGGCGCGTTGGGCCCGCATCGCCGAACTTTCCAAGACCTTCAATGGAGCCGACGATCAGATCCGCGAATATGTGAAGGCCGGCAATGCCGAAGGCGCAAATGCCATCTCCGTCACGACGGCGCGCGCCGCTGCCAACGACATCGACTCGACGCTCAGCGAGATCCTGGCACTTGAAAAGCAGCGCATGAAGGCTGCTGACGACGGCGCCGAAGCGCAATACACGACGACGCGCACAATGATGGTTGCGGTCGCCGCGGTCGCCCTGCTGATTGCTGCCTTTACCGCCTTCTGGATCGCCAGCACGATCAGCAAGGGCCTCAGTCGTGCCAACACCGTGGTTCGCGAAGTGTCGGAAGGCGATCTGACAAAGATGGCCGATATCACCAGCCATGACGAAATCGGCGAACTTCTAGGCAACGTCAACACGATGATCGAACGCCTGCGCGGCGTCGTCGCCGACGCACTGTCGGCCGCCGAAAACGTCTCTTCCGGCAGCCAGCAGCTTTCGGCAAGCTCGGAACAGGTCTCGCAGGGTGCTACCGAACAGGCGGCTTCGGCCGAAGAGGCTTCCGCCTCGATGGAAGAGATGGCCGCCAACATCAAGCAGAACGCCGACAATGCGGCGCAGACCGAAAAAATCGCCCGCCAGTCGGCCAAGGATGCGGAAGCCAGCGGTGAAGCGGTGACGCGCGCCGTCGACGCTATGCGCACGATCGCCCAGAAGATCGGCATCGTCCAGGAAATCGCCCGCCAGACCGATCTACTCGCCCTCAACGCCGCCGTCGAAGCGGCACGCGCCGGCGAGCACGGCAAGGGTTTTGCGGTCGTCGCTTCGGAGGTGCGCAAACTTGCCGAACGCAGCCAATCGGCTGCCGCCGAAATCAGCTCGATGTCGAGCGACACGGTCAAGGCTGCCGCCGATGCCGGCGACATGCTCGGCCGGCTGGTGCCCGACATTCGCAAAACGGCGGAACTGGTCTCCGAGATCAGCGCCGCTTGCCGCGAACAGGATATCGGCGCCTCGCAGATCAATGAAGCGATCCAGCAGCTCGACAAGGTGACGCAGCAGAATGCCGGCGCCTCCGAGCAGATGTCGGCAACCTCGGAGGAACTCGCCTCCCAGGCCGAAGAGCTGCAGACGTCGATCGCCTTCTTCAAGGTCGATACGGCAGGCAGCGCGCGGTCCGGCGCCAACAAAGCGCAGCCAAAAGCTTCCGCCAAGGTGAAGGCCCCGGCCGCTGTCCGCAAGGCTGCCCCGCAGGCCCATAGCCAAGGCCGCGCCCAGACGATTTCGGCTCAGCAGCAGCGTCTCAAAGGCTTTGCTCTCGATATGTCGATGGGTGGTCCGGATGCCAGCGATGACGATTTCAGGGAGAGCGCATAAGCGCTCCCCGGGGGAAGCGCTTATGCGCCTTCGCCGCAAACTGATCCCTCGGGCTGCTCCGGCGGCCCGAGACGGGAATATCCCCCAACGCATGTAGGCGTTGGCGCTGCGATCGATAGATGTCCGGCTGCCGGGAAGTGAATGTAGTCGCTTTCCCCCTTTTCAGACACATCACTTTCAAGCTCGACGTCCCGCCGATGGGACGCGTTTCTATCCATTCGTTTTGACCGCATAGAGGGGGTACCACATGCGTTTCACCATCAAGCTCAAGCTGGGGCTTGCCTTCGGCATCATGACATTGCTGTTGATTGGCATCGCCATCTACGGAAGCATGAGCCTCGGCACCTTGAATGACGCCAGCGGCAAGATGATCGACGGGCCGATGCGCCGCCTGGAACTGGCACTGACCGCCAATGTCGCCGAAGTCAACGCCATACGCGCTCAGAAGAACGCACTGCTTTCCACGGATCCCGACAGCGCTGCCGGTTTCTACAAGGAGGCCGACCAGAACTTGCAGGCCATGTTTGAGGCCGTCGATGCCGGCCACGCCATCGCTTCGCCGGAAGGAAAACCCTATTGGGAAAAGCTGCAGACGATCGGCGCGAAATTCCGCGACAGATCCGCCGAGCTGCAGCAGCTTGACGCCAGGGGCGATCAAGCCGGCGCACTGGCGCTGTCGCTCGGCGACCTGCGCACGATGACCAACGACATGGGTGACGCGATTGCCGCACTCATCGAGATCCAGCGCAAGGGCATGAAGACGACCGATCAGTCGAACACCGATCTTTATAACTCGACCAAGCTGATCCTCAGCACTGCTTCCGGCATCGCCGTGCTTGTGGCGCTCGGTGCTGCATTGTGGATCATGCTCGGAATCAACAACGGCCTGAGGAAAATCACGACCGTCGCAAATGCCGTCGCAATCGGTGACCTTAACCAGACGGTCGATGTCAAGACCAATGACGAGATCAAGGACCTCATCAATACGGTCAACAGCATGACTGCCAATCTGCGCACCACGGCAGCTCTTGCCGATCAGATTGCCATGGGCGACCTCAGCACAGATGCCAAGCCGCTCTCGGATAAGGATACGCTCGGCATCGCGATGCAGAGCATGATCTCCAACCTGCGGACCACCGCCGGCATCGCCGATCAGATCGCAAACGGCGACCTGACGGTGTCTCCAAAGCCGCTCTCCGACAAGGATGCGCTGGGCCTCGCGCTCGAACAGATGGTCGAGCGGCTGCGCGGCGTCGTCGCCGATGCGATCTCCGCCGCCGAGAACGTCTCCTCCGGCAGCCAGGAACTTTCGGCAAGCTCGGAGCAGGTGTCGCAGGGCGCCACCGAACAGGCCGCTTCCGCCGAAGAGGCTTCCGCCTCGATGGAAGAGATGGCCGCCAACATCAAGCAGAACGCCGACAACGCTGCCCAGACCGAAAAGATCGCCCGCCAGTCGGCCAAGGATGCGGAAGCCAGCGGCGAGGCGGTTTCCCGCGCTGTCGAAGCCATGCGCACGATCGCCCAGAAGATCGGCATCGTCCAGGAAATCGCCCGCCAGACCGATCTTCTGGCTCTCAACGCCGCCGTCGAAGCTGCTCGTGCGGGTGAACACGGCAAGGGTTTTGCGGTCGTCGCATCTGAAGTGCGCAAACTTGCCGAACGCAGCCAGTCGGCTGCTGCCGAGATCAGTGCCATGTCGAGCGATACCGTGACGGCGGCCCAGGATGCAGGCGACATGCTCGGCCGGCTGGTGCCCGACATTCGCAAAACGGCCGAACTGGTCTCCGAGATCAGTGCCGCCTGCCGCGAACAGGATATCGGTGCTGCCCAGATCAACGAGGCGATCCAGCAGCTCGACAAGGTGACGCAGCAGAATGCCGGCGCCTCCGAGCAGATGTCGGCGACCTCCGAGGAACTCGCCTCCCAGGCCGAAGAGCTGCAGACGTCGATCGCCTTCTTCAAGGTCGATATGGCGGGTGGGCGCCGCGAGCGCGCGCCGGCTGTAAAACTCACCGCCCGCAGCCGGGCCTCGGCCGCACCGCGCAAACCGGTCAGCAAGGCGCCGGCCAATACGATCGCTGGTCAGCAGGCCCGCGTGAAGGGGTTTGCCCTCGACATGTCGATGGGCGGTCCCGATACGGCCGATGACGAGTTTAGGGAGAGCGCATAGCGCTCCCCTGGGGAAAGCGCATGACCGCTCCCCGTTCGCAATTGTCGTGGGCCAATCAGGATGGCCCGCGACGCACGCTTCGCCTACCGGAATGTCTTCGCTGCATGATGCCGCGCCCCCTGGTCCACATTTATTGCTTCGCTCTCGGAGAGGTATATTGAGATGCGTATTACGATTAAACTTAAGCTCGCAGCCGCATTCGGCTTTGTCATATTGTTGCTGGTGGGCAGCGCGGTCTATGGAATCATCAGCCTCAGTTCCCTGAACGATGCTGTCGGCAACCTTATTTCGGGTCCGGCAAAGAGGCTGGAACTGGCTCTAGAGGCAAAGACTGCGGAGCTTAATGCTGTTCGCTGGCAGAAGAATGCCCTTCTGGAAATGGATCCGGAAGTAGCCAGGAAGGACTACCAGAATTCGGCGAAGAGCCTGGATGAAATGGTAGTTTTCGCCACGGGCGGCCAACAGCTCGCAACTGCCGAGGGCAAGCCCACCTGGGACAGGCTGGTCGAGTTGGCCAAACGCTTCAGTGAGGGGTCCAACAAAGTCGCCTCTATCCAGGAAAGTGGCGACAGGGCAGCGGCAGCGGCGCTTTCGTCCGGAGAGGTTCGCGCTCTCGTCATGGAACTCGAAGATGTTTTCGAGACGCTCGTCACGCTTCAGCAGAAGTCGATGACGCAAGCCGATAACGATACAGACATTCTTTATAGTTCGACGAAAAACATGCTGATCGGCATCGCTATCGGGGCTTCCGTCATCGCGTTCGCTGCTGCGCTGTGGATCGCGCTCGGTGTCAACAGCGGCCTGCGCAAGATCATGAACGTTGCCAGCGCCGTCGCCATCGGTGACCTGAACCAGAAGATCGAGATCAAGAGCAACGACGAGATCAAGGATCTGGTCAACACGATCAACGTCATGACGGACAATCTTCGCAGCACTGCTGAGATCGCCAACCAGATCGCGAACGGCGACCTGACGGTGTCTCCGAAGCCGCTTTCGGAGAAGGACACGCTCGGCATTGCCCTCGAACAGATGGTTGAGCGCCTGCGTGGCGTCGTCTCCGATGCGGCTGCTGCCGCAGAAAATGTCTCGGCCGGCAGCCAGGAACTGTCCTCGAGCTCCGAGCAGGTGTCGCAGGGCGCCACCGAACAGGCGGCTTCGGCCGAAGAGGCTTCCGCCTCGATGGAAGAGATGGCCGCTAACATCAAGCAGAATGCCGATAACGCCGCCCAGACCGAGAAGATCGCCCGTCAGTCGGCCAAGGACGCGGAAGCCAGTGGTGACGCGGTGACGCGCGCCGTACAGGCGATGCGAACCATTGCCGAGAAGATCGGCATCGTCCAGGAAATCGCCCGCCAGACCGATCTGTTGGCGCTCAACGCTGCCGTCGAAGCGGCGCGCGCCGGGGAACACGGCAAGGGGTTTGCGGTCGTCGCCTCGGAAGTGCGCAAGCTTGCCGAACGCAGCCAGTCGGCTGCTGCCGAAATCAGCTCTATGTCGGGCGATACGGTCAAGGCCGCTCAGGAGGCCGGCGACATGCTCGGCCGGCTGGTGCCCGACATCCGCAAGACGGCGGAACTAGTCTCCGAGATCAGCGCCGCATGCCGCGAACAGGATGTCGGCGCCTCGCAGATCAACGAGGCGATCCAGCAGCTCGACAAGGTGACGCAGCAGAATGCCGGTGCTTCCGAGCAGATGTCGGCGACCTCGGAAGAGCTCGCGACCCAAGCGGAAGAGCTGCAGGCTTCGATTGCCTTCTTCAAGGTCGATACAGCAAGCAATCGCCAGTCCCGCACGCCGGCCGCCAAGGTCTCGGTCCGCAGTCCGGCACGGGCCGCCGGTCGCACGCCCAGCACCAGGAAGCCGGCTGCCAACAGCGTTGCCGGCCAGCAGGCGCGGGTAAAAGGCTTCGCTCTCGATCTCTCCATGGGCGGTCCCGACGATGGGGACGCCGAATTCAAGGAAAGCGCATGATCATGGCCACGACATCCCTGGAAGCGCAATTCGTGACCTTCAGCCTCGGCGAGGAGATTTTCGCCGTGCCGGTTGAGGTCGTACGGGAAATCCTTGACTATGCGGAAGCTTTCAAGATTCCGAATGGTCCAGACTATCTGCTCGGCCTGCGCGACGTGCGCGGGCAGGGCGTGCCGACGATCGATCTTCGATTGAAGCTCGGCATGACGAAGACCGTGCCGACGCCGCATACGCGCGTGCTCGTCCTCGACGTGCCGATGGAAAGCCGGCTCCTGACCCTCGGCCTCGTCGCCGACCGCGTCTTCGAGGTCACGCCGTTCCGGCGCGAGCAGATCGAGGCGGCGCCTGACATCGGCGTGCGCTGGCGCTCGGACTATATCGCCGGCGTCGTTCGCCGTGAAAACGGCTTCGTCGTCATCATCGATCTTGCACGGTTGCTGTCGCGCGAGGACGCCTCGGCACTGCAATCGGCGGCCTGACCCGCGCATCAACTCGGAGTACTGCGTTCTATGAGTATGGCAGCAGCTGTGGAAACCCAATTGCCGGGCGACCGGATCAGCAAGCGCAATTTCGACAAGCTTGCCCGGTTCATCTACGATTACAGCGGCATCAAGATGCCGCCGACCAAGCTGACGATGCTCGAAGGGCGGCTGAGGCGCCGCCTTCGCGCAACCAACCATGCGACCTTCGACGATTATTGCGACTTCCTGTTCAATCACGACGGGCTCGACCAGGAAACCGTCTACCTGATCGACGTGGTGACGACGAATAAGACCGACTTCTTCCGCGAAGCCAAGCATTTCGACTATCTGCAGACGGTAGCGCTGCCAACGATCGCCAACAGCGGCGTTCGGACCATCCGCATCTGGAGCTCTGCCTGCTCGACGGGAGCCGAGCCCTACACGATGGCGATGGTACTGGCTGAATTCACCGAAGGCCGCAACGACATCTCCTACAGCGTTCTGGCCACCGACCTTTCCACCGACGTGTTGCAGACGGCGCGCCGCGGCATCTACCCGGAAGACCTCATCGCGCCCGTGCCGCGCGACCTGCAGCGTAAATACGTGCTGACGGCCAAGCAGCCGGATCGGCGGGAGGTGCGCATCACGCCGAAACTGCGCAGCAAGATTGGTTTTGCCCGCATGAACCTGATGGACGAGAAATACCAGATCGGCGAGGCGATGAACGTCATCTTCTGCCGCAACGTGCTAATCTACTTCGACAAGCAGACTCAGGCCGGCGTGCTCAACCGCCTCTGCGACTGCCTGGCGAAGGGCGGCTACATGTTCATCGGCCATTCTGAATCGATCACCGGCTTCGATCTGCCGTTGAAGCAAGTCTCGAATACGGTATTTCAGCGTATCTAAGCGCATGGCGTCATCCCAAAACCGCTGCGCACTTCTGGACGGCATGCATTAGGGGCATTCATGGCTAAGAAAATCCGCGTTCTCATCATCGACGATTCCGCCAGCGTCCGCCAGACGCTGACCCACGTGCTGGAGCAGGATCCCGATATCGAGATCATGGCGGTCGCATCCGACCCCTTCATGGCGGCGCGGAAGCTGCAGGAGGAGATCCCCGATGTCATCACGCTCGATGTGGAGATGCCGCGCATGGATGGCATTACCTTCCTGCGCAAGCTGATGGCGCAGCGGCCGATCCCTGTCGTGATGTGTTCGTCGCTGACGGAGGCGGGTTCGGAGACGCTGATCCAGGCGCTGGAGGCCGGTGCGGTCGACGTCATTCTGAAATCGAAGATCGGGGCCGCCGACAGCCTTGCCGATGATGCGATGCGTATTCGCGAAGTCGTCAAGAGCGCCTCGCATGCACGGCTTTCCAATGTCCGCCGCGCCGCCGGAACCATCCGCTCGGCTTCGGCGGAGGGGCCAGCCAAGAAACTGACGGCGGATGTGATGCTGCCGCCACCGACGGGGCGGGCCATGGCGAAGACGACGGAGATGGTCGTCTGCGTCGGAGCTTCCACCGGCGGCACCGAAGCACTGCGCGAGTTCATCGAGGAACTGCCGGCCAATGCGCCTGGTATGGTGATCGTCCAGCACATGCCGGAGAAATTCACCGCCGCCTTCGCCAAGCGGCTGAACGGGCTCTGCGAGGTCGAGGTCAAGGAAGCCATCGATGGCGATCCGGTGTTGCGCGGCCATGTCTTGATCGCGCCAGGTGACAAGCACATGCTGCTCGAGCGCCAGGGTGCGCGCTACTATGTGAGTGTGAAGACCGGGCCGCTGGTGTCGCGACACCGGCCTTCCGTCGACGTGCTCTTCCGCTCAGCGGCGCGCTCGGCCGGCTCGAATGCCATGGGCATCATCATGACCGGCATGGGCGACGACGGTGCGCGCGGCATGCTGGAAATGCACCAGGCGGGCGCCTACACGGTGGCGCAGGACGAGGCGAGTTCCGTCGTTTTCGGCATGCCGAAGGAGGCGATCGCCAAAGGCGGCGTCGACCGGGTCCTGCCGCTCGATCAGATCGCCCGCGAAGTGCTGATGACGCAGCAGAAGTTCTAGGACCTGCTTGAACAGCCAGACCGAAGCCGGCGGTATCGCAGAATGCCGCCGGTTTTTGGTTGTAGCCCTGCAGGCTCTCTATTCAGGCGAGGTAACCGCCGTCGATCGTCAGGCTGGCGCCGGTGACGAAAGCGGCCTCGGCACTGGCGAGATAGGCGGCGAGGCCGGCGATCTCGCGGTCCTCACCCAGGCGGCCAAGCGCCATCAGCGGCTTGAGGCGCACATGATCGTCCTCATTGGGGTTCATGTCGGTCGCCGTCGGGCCGGGCTGGATGTTGTTGACGGTGATGCCGCGTGGGCCGAGATCGCGGGCGAGGCCGCGGGTCATCGAGGCGATCGCGCCTTTCGTCATGCTATAGACCGAGGAGGTCGGAAAGCCGCTGCGATCGGCGGTGACGCTGCCGATGGTGATGACGCGGCCGCCTTCCTTCATGTGTCTTGCCGCTGCCTGGATGCCGACGAAGGCAGCGCGGACGTTGACGGCGAACATCCGGTCGAAATCTTCGAGCGAATAGTCGTCGAGCGGGTTGAGGATGAGAATGCCGGCATTGCTGACGAGAATGTCGAGACCGCCAAAATGCCCGGCTGTCAGCGCGACGGCATCCTGTACGGCCTTCGCATCGGCACTGTCGGCCCGGATCGCCAGCGCCCTGCCGCCAGCAGCCTCCAGCTCGGCGACGATCGCCTTCGCCTTGTGCTCGGAGCTGGAATAGGTGAAGGCGACGGCGGCGCCGTCAGCGGCGAGTCTTCGAACGATGGCGGCACCGATGCCGCGCGAGCCGCCGGTGACGAGGGCGATCTTGGTGGAAAGGGGTTGAGACATGCAGGTTTCCTTTGTTTTTGGATTAATCAGTCTAGAATTGGCCGTGGAAAGGCCGCTTCGGAGTTGCCCCATCGTCAGCGGAGGCTTCTGATTGCCATGCGTGCGATACCGCGGAGCGTCTCGGGTGGGACGCCGTTTCGGGCGCTGACTTTCATGCCCGACAAAGCAGCGCCGAGAAATGGGATGGCGTCGGCGATATCGATCTCTGTTGCGAGATCTCCGGTCCTGCGAGCCTCTGCGAGAAGGCTCTCGATCGCCGCGTGAAGCGCGTGGCCGGCGCTGTCGGTAAGAGCTGCGATCTCGGCATCGGTACGGCCGAATTCACAGATGGCGCTGACACCGAGGCAGCCGCGCCGCGCCTCGGCAGCGGGACGCGAGGCGAAAGCGACAAGAGCACCTTCCAGCGCCTCGATCGGCCGGTTTTCGCGGCGAAGATCGGCGATGATCTTATCGATGCTCTCCACATTGTAGCGCTTCAGCGCTTCCAGATAGAGACCGCGCTTATCGCCGAAGGTGTCGTACATGCTTTGCCGGCTGATCTTCATCGCCGTCAGCAATTGCTCGGTCGAGGTGCCTTCATAGCCATGCTCGGAAAATACGCCGATGGCGGCATGAAGGGCGGTGTCGCGATCGAATTCCTTGTGTCGTGCCATGAACAGGCTTCTACTCTTATTGGACTGATCTGTCCAGAATAAAATGAATGGTTTCCGCCGCCGCAGGGCAGCCATGCGCGCCTCCCCTTGAAATTTCCCTGATTTTGTGGTCTTGAGGCCGCCAATCTTCGCAGCGCTGCCTGTCATGCATGTTCAGGGACACTTCCCGCCCCTGGCAGCGCGCGCGCCCCGTATCAGTCCCAAGGAAAAATGCGCCGATGGCCCGTTCAGCTCTTCTCAATGTCATGGTTCAGGCTGCCCTCAAGGCAGGAAAGTCGCTGGGACGTGATTTCGGCGAAGTGCAGAACCTGCAGGTGTCCGTGAAAGGACCGGGTGACTTCGTTTCCACCGCCGACCGCAAGGCCGAAAAGATCGTCAGGGAAGAGCTGCTCAAGGCGCGTCCGACCTATGGCTTCCTCGGCGAGGAAAGCGAGGAAATCAAGGGCACCGACGGCGCGCATCGCTGGATCGTCGACCCGCTCGACGGCACGACGAACTTCTTGCACGGCATCCCGGCCTTTGCTGTCTCGATCGCGCTCGAACGCAACGGCGAGATCGTTGCCGCCGTCGTTTTCAATCCGGCAACCGACGAGCTTTATACCGCCGAACGCGGGGGCGGCGCCTTCCTGAACGACCGACGCCTGCGCGTCGCCGCGCGTCGCGCGCTGTCGGATTGCGTCATCGGCTGCGGTGTGCCGGCGCTCGGCAAGCGCAATCACGGCAAGTTCCTGGTCGAGCTTCGCCACGTGATGGGCGAAGTGGCGGGCATCCGCCGTCTGGGTTCGCCGACGCTCGATCTTGCCTATGTCGCTGCCGGGCGGTTCGACGGTTTCTGGGAAGCGGAGCTTGCGCCGTGGGACATGGCTGCCGGCATCCTGCTCATCCGCGAAGCCGGCGGTTTCGCCACCGACTGGGACGGTGGCGCGACGATGCTGGAGAGCGGCGCGATCGTCGCCGGCAACGAGATCATCCACAAGGCGCTGATCGAAGTCGTCAAGCGGCCGGTTCCGGCCAAGTGACCGAACGAAAATCTGGCTGTTGTAAAGTCACGGTTTTCGCCCCGGCATACTTCAATTCGGCACAATGTTGCTCTAGTCTCCGCCAGCAATGACTCCGGAGGCAGCGACCCTATGGAAAATGTGAATGTGGCGGAGATCGGCTCCACCGAAAAGACGGCTGGCACTTATGCCAACAGGCTTTCGAGTCCCATGCCCTTCCTCTGGACGATGCTGCTTTTCCTCGTCATCGTCGGCTTTATCGCCGCCATCCTCTTCCGGCAGACGCAGACCGCCTTCATGCACAATCCGGGCCTCAACGGCCTGATCGTCGGCGTTCTCGCGGTCGGAATCATTCTTGTTTTCAACCATGTACTGGCGCTTCGCCCTGAGGTGCGCTGGTTTAATTCGTTCCGCGCCGCCGGCAGCGCCGACAAGGTGAACCGCAATCCGCGGCTGCTTGCGCCAATGCGGGCGCTGCTCGGCAGCCGCAAGTCCTCAGTGGCGCTGTCGACGACGGCGCTGCGCTCGATCCTCGATTCGATCGCTACCCGCCTCGACGAATCGCGCGATGTTTCACGCTACTTGATCGGCCTCTTGGTCTTCCTCGGCCTGCTCGGCACCTTCTGGGGCCTCATCGGCACGATCAGTTCGATCAGCATTGTCATTCAGTCCCTCGATGCCGGCTCGAACGGCACCGGAGACGTGCTCTCGGCGCTGAAGGAAGGGCTTTCCACGCCGCTTTCCGGCATGGGCCAGGCCTTCTCCTCCTCGCTGCTCGGCCTTTCCGGTTCGCTCATTCTTGGCTTCCTCGACCTGCAGGCCGGCCGCGCGCAAAACCGCTTCTACATGGAGCTGGAAAACTGGCTTTCCTCGGTCACGGATGTCGGCTCCGAGCTTGCCCCGGCTCTCGAGGCCGTTTCCGGCGGTTCCTCGGACGACATGCGCGCGCTCTCCGATTATCTGCGCAAGGTCTCCGAAGAGGGCGGCGCCGGCAGCCAGCGCTCCGTCGCCGCCATGGCGAGCCTTGCCGAAGGTATTCAGGGCCTCGTCAAGAACATGCGCAACGAGCAGCAGATGCTGCGCGACTGGATCGAGGCACAGCAGGACGAGGCGAAGGCAATGCGCCGCACGCTCGACCGGCTTGCCGAGCGCATCGGCGTGCAGGAGCGCGCAGGCGAGAGGGGCGAGCGCATGCGCGACCGCGCCAGCCAGACAGAAAAGAGCGAGGGCAAGTAAGCTATGGCTCTTGCCCGCAACCGGCGCCGCGAACGCACGGTGGATTATTGGCCGGGCTTCGTCGATGCGCTGTCGACGCTGCTCATCTCAATCATGTTCCTGCTGACGGTCTTCGTCGTCGGGCAGTTCATCCTCAGCCGCGAGATCACCGGACGCGATGAGGTGCTCAATCGCCTGAACAGCCAGATCAACGAGCTGACGCAGCTTCTCGCGCTCGAAAAGGGTAGCAATCAGGATCTCCAGGATTCTGTCGCCAACCTGCAGGCCTCGCTTGCCAGCGCCGAAGGCGACCGTTCGCGGCTGCAGGCGCTGCTGAATGCCGGTTCGGGCGGTCAGGATGCGGCGCAGAAGCGGATCGGCTCGATGACGCAGGAGCTTGACGAGCAGAAGCAGGTGAGCGAACGGGCGCTCAGCCAAGTAGAACTGCTGAACCAGCAGATATCAGCGCTTCGCAGCCAGATCGCCGCCGTCGAGGCAGCCCTTCAGGCGTCGGAGGAGAAAGACCGGGTCTCGCAGACCAAGATCGCCGATCTCGGCAGTCGCCTCAACGTGGCGCTCGCCGCGCGCGTGCAGGAGCTGAACCGCTACCGTTCCGACTTCTTCGGCCGTCTGCGCGAAATCCTCTCGGACCGCGAGAATATCCGCATCGTCGGCGACCGGTTCGTCTTCCAGTCGGAAGTGCTGTTTCCGTCGGGCGGCGCCGATCTCAACCCGGAGGGGCAGACCGAAATGGCGAAGCTTGCCGCCGCCCTTCTCGATCTCGCCAAGGAAATTCCGCCGGAGATCAATTGGGTGCTGCGCGTCGATGGCCATACCGACAATGTGCCGCTTGCCGGAACGGGTCGCTATCGCGACAATTGGGAGCTCTCCTCGGCGCGCGCGATTTCGGTCGTCAAGTTTCTGATTGCACAGGGCGTGCCGGCCGATCGGCTGGTTGCCGCCGGCTTCGGCGAGTTCCAGCCGATCGCGCCAGGCGATACGCCGGATGCGCACTCTACCAATCGCCGCATCGAGCTGAAGCTGACCGAGAAATGATTACAGCGCCGCGCGTCTTTTCAGACGCGCAATGGACGCTGTAACACTTTGAATTGCTGCATAATTCCCTAAATCGATTCCGATTTAGGGAATTATGCAGTGGCCCGACATTCCCTGCTGCGCGCCCTTCAGGCGGCCGGCGAGGAAATCGCGCACGGCGGGGCTGTCGCTGAGGCCGATCGCTGTCATATAGGCATCGGCTGCCGCGGTATCATCGCCGGCCTGGGTCAGGAGAAAAGCACGGACAGCCCAGTAGGGCTGGTAGCTTGCGACGTCGCGCGGATCGAGCCGGTCGAGCACTTCCAGCCCGGCAGCGGCGCTCAAGGCCCTGCCGATCACCGCAGCTTGGCTGACGCGTGCACCCAGCGTCGGCTTCATCATCACCAGCGCCGCGTACAGTGTCGTCAGCGCCTGCCAGTCGGTCGTACCTGACAGCCGGCGCGCCGCATGCACGGACTGGATCGCCGCCTGACACTGGAAGGGGCCGAAACGGTCGAAGCCGCCGGCCTTGCGCAACAGTGCATCCGCCTCGGCAATCATGATCGCGTTCCACGCGGCCATATCCTGCTCGTCCAGCGGCACATATCGGCCGCTACCGTCGCGCCGGGCGCTGCGGCGAGCTTCGCAATGAAGCATCAAGGAGAGCAGCCCGACCGCTTCCGGTTCGTCCGGCAGCACCGCCAGAAGCGCGCGGCCGAGCCAGATCGCCTCGCCGGCAAGTGAAGGGTGTTCGTCCTCTCCGTCGAGACCGTCCCAGCCGAGACCGTAAGCCGCGTAGATCGCCGAGAGCACCGCCGCAAGCCGCTCCGGCAAGGTGGGGCGAGGCGGGACGGCGAAGGGAATGCCGGCATCGCGGATCTTTACCTTGGCCCGCACCAGCCGCTGGCTCATCGCCTCAGGTGAGACGACGAAGGTCCGCGCGATAGTCTTTGCCTCGATGCCGAGAACGGTCTGCAGCATCAGCGCCGTATGCACGGAGCGGTCGATGGCGGGATGGGTGCAGGCGAAGAGCAGCTTCAGCCGCTCATCGGGAAAGATGGCGTTGCCGGCCTCGTTCATGCGTTCCTCCGCCTCCTCAAAGGGGATCGATATCGTCGTTTGCGCATTGGCCTCGACAGTGCGATGGCGGGCCGCCTGCATGAGATTGCGGCGGGCGGCAACCAGCAGCCAGGCTTCCGGATTGCCGGGAATGCCGCGCTCCGGCCAGACGCGAAGCGCCGAAGCCAGCGCTTCCGACAATGCGTCCTCTGCTGCCGCCACGTCGCGCGAGCGGGCGGTGAGGAAGGCGATCAGCTTGCCGTAGGACTGACGCGCCACCTTTTCGGCAGCGCGTCCGGCATCGGGCGGCATTACCGCCTCACATCTGCAAGCGCGGACGGACCTCGACCGAACCCTTGTCGGAGATCGGGACGCGGGTCGCCCATTCGAGTGCTGTATCGATGTCGGGGACGTCGATCAGATAGAAGCCGCCGAGCTGTTCCTTGCCTTCCGGATAGGGCCCGTCCTGAACATCGTGTTCCTCGCCTTTGCGGCGCACGATCGTGCCGGTTTCCGGGCCTGTCAGCCCGGCGCCGCCGGTCATGATCCCTGCCTGAGCGAGCGCCTTGCTGTAGGCGACCCAGCCGTCGCGATAAGCGGGATCGCCGCGGCGGGCGAAATCCTCGGCGGCCTCGCGAATGATGAGAGCATATTGCATGGAAAACTCCTGATCTCGTTGTTGCGTTGATCCGGGCATGCCGATAGCGGGGATCGAGATCCCGAAAATCGTAAAGCCCGGCGGAGCGGCGCGGCCGTTCCGAAACAATGAGGCGCGACCACCGGTCGTTTCGACATGGCTTAAAAAAATATGCGAAAAAGAAAAAGGGCACCGAAAATCGCAAGCGGGCCGGGCTCAAGGGCGCCGGCGCTGCTCAAGGGTGCGAAAGGGCAGGGCGGCAATCACGCCGCCGCTGCCGGTCTGCTCAGGACTCGGCCTTCGTCTGGTCGACGACCTCGGCGCTTGGCGTGTTCTTCTTGATGGATTCGATGGCACTCATGGCGGACGCCTTCGCCTTGTAGCCCTCAGACGAGAACATAGCTTCCCCGTTCGATGCCTTGAAGCGGAAGCGGAACTCGCCGGCCTTATCCTTATAGACTTCGAATTTATACATAGATGTCTCCCGAAATCCCAAAACGCTGAATTGCAACCATCAGCTTAGCGGAGGCTAGATCAAAATGGCGAGCTTTTCCACTGCCTTAATCAGGATTGGGTTGCTTAGCGTCCAATTGTCACCGTTTCCATTGGACACAAGCGAATGAGGGCGCCAGCGGCTATGCCCCGAGAACAGGATGATTTCAGGCCGGGTCGGCCTAAAATCTGAATCCTGTTCTAAGTTAAATAGTGAGAGCATGATGTCGTCCGAAAACCGCTCACACTTTTCGGCATCGTGCTCCGGCATCACTCCATCTGGATGTTGGCGCCCTTGACGACCGGTCCCCATTTGGCGAGTTCGGCCTTCACATGGGTGGCGAGTTCCTCCGGCGTCGAGCCGACGATGGTGGCGCTGAATTCCTTCATGCGTTCAGCGACGGCAGGGTCGGCAAGCGCCTTTTTAGCCGAGGCGTTGAGGCGCATCACCGCTTCGTTCGGCGTCTTGGCAGGGGCGAAAAGCGCGTTCCAGGTATAGGTCTCGTAACCTGGAATGCCTGACTCGGCGATCGTGGGCACATCGGGGAAGGAGGGCGCGCGCTCGGCCGTGGTCACCGCCAGCGCCCGCAGGGTGCCAGCCTTGATGTGGCTCGACGACGAGGGCAGGTTGTCGAACATGATTGGCACCTGGTTGCCGATGACGTCGTTCAATGCCGGGCCGGCGCCCTTATAGGGAATGTGCTGCATGCTGACGCCGGCCATGGACTTGAAGAGCTCTCCGGAAAGATGCAGCGGCGTGCCGTTGCCCGATGAGGCGTAGCTGTATTTGTCGGGCTCGGCTTTCAGCAGGGCGATCAGCTCCTGCACGGTCTTCGCCGGCAATTCCGGATTGACGACCAGCACATTCGGCACGACGACGAGCAGCGAGATCGGCGCGAAATCCTTCTCGGGATCGTAGGGGGTCGATTTGAGGATCAGCGGATTGAGGGCGTGGGTCGCCACGGTGCCCATCAGGATGGTGTAACCGTCCGGTTCGGCGCGGGCGACGTTACCGGCGCCGAGATTGCCGCCGGCGCCGGCGACGTTCTGGACGATCACCTGCTGGCCGAGATCCTCTGACATCTTCTGCGCGACGATGCGGGCGACGACATCGGTCGAGCCGCCGGCCGCGAAGGGCACGACCATGGTGATCGCGCGATCGGGAAAATCCGCAGCAGTGGCAGACGCACCGACGGCAAGGGCCGCAAGCACACCGAAACCGAGCGCAAGGCCCGTACGTCGCGTCATATCGGAAAGTGCCATTCCTATCTCCTCCCAAGGATTTCAGCAGCCATATCCCCACCCCGGGGAATGAAGAGGTTAGGGCAGAACGCGCGAAAGACAACTGCGGGGAGGCGCAGCGGGTTCAGACTTTAGTCGTTGTTGGCGGGAGAAGTGCGCGCCGGCTATTTCGCCGCAGCGAGCACATCCTCGTTGGCGGCGTCGAATTGCAGTCGCGCCAGCCGGGCATAGATGCCGCCATGGCGGATCAGGCTCTGATGCGTGCCCTCCTCGACGACGCGGCCCTGATCCATGACGAGAATGCGGTCGGCCTTCAGGACGGTTGCCAGGCGATGGGCGATAACGAGCGTCGTGCGGCCGTCCACCAGGCCGTCGAGCGCCTTCTGCACCAGCGTCTCGCTTTCGGCGTCAAGCGCTGAGGTCGCCTCGTCGAGCAGCAGCACGGAGGCGTTCTTCAGGATGGCGCGGGCAATGGCGATGCGCTGGCGCTGGCCGCCGGAGAGCATGATGCCGCGTTCGCCGACCTCGGTCTCGTAACCCTGGTCCAGCCGGGCGATGAATTCGTCGGCCTGCGCGGCAAGGGCTGCGGCGCGGACCTCGTCACGCGAGGCGCCGGGGCGGCCGAAGGCGATGTTGTCATGGATCGAGGCGGCAAAGATGGTGACATCCTGCGGCACGATGGCGATGCGCTGGCGCAGCTCGTCGGGCGTCGTCAGCTGCGCGTCGACGCCATCGATCGTCACGCTGCCCTGCTGCGGATCGTAGAAGCGCAGCAATAGCGAAAAGACGGTGCTCTTGCCGGCACCGGAAGGGCCGACGATGGCGACCGTCTCGCCTGGCGTGATGGCGAAGCTTAAGCCATGCAGTGCCGATTTTCCGGGGCGCGAGGGATAGGCGAAATGCACACCGGAAAATTCGACGCGACCACGGCTGGGCGAAGGAAGAGCCTGCGGGCTGGCGGGGGCTGTGATCGGCGAGACTTCGTCGAGAAGTTCGGTCAGCCGGTCGGCAGCACCGGCTGCCTGCGAAAGTTCGCCCCAGACCTCCGACAGCGCGCCCAGCGACCCGGCGGAGATGACGGCATAGAGCAGGAACTGGCCGAGCGTGCCGGCCGAGAGCGTGCCAGCAAGCACGCTATGGGCGCCGACCCAGAGCACGGCGACGACGCTGCCGAAGATCAGCGTGATGGCGATCCCCGTCAGCAGCGCGCGCGAGCGGATGGCGGCGCGGGCAGCCTCGTAGGCGGATTCGACGGCGGTGCCGTAACGCGTCGCTGCGGCATCCTCGCCGTTGAAGGCCTGGACGGTGCGGGTCGCGGCGATCGTCTCGTTGGCGAAGGCAGAGGCATCGGCGAGCGTATCCTGGGCGGCGCGCGAACGTTTGCGCACCGAGCGGCCGAAGGCGACGAGCGGGAAGACAATCAGCGGGATCGCTCCGATGACGAGGCTCGAAAGCTTCGGCGAGGTGACGATCATCATGCCCATGGCGCCAATACAGAGGATGAGGTTCCTGAGCGCCACCGAGGCGGTGGCGCCGACGGCCGACTTGATCTGTGTCGTATCGGCGGTCAGGCGCGAGACGATCTCGCCGGACTGGTTGACGTCGAAGAAGGAGGGCGACAGCCTCGTCACATGGGAAAAGACATCGCGGCGAAGATCGGCGACGATGCGCTCGCCGATGGTGATGACGAAATAATAACGCAGCGCGCTTGCGACCGCGAGCACGACGGCCATGACCATCAGCATGGCGAAGTAGGTGTTGATGAAGCGGCCGTCCGACTGGGTGAAGCCGTGATCGATCATGCGACGCACGGCGAGCGGCAGCGCCAGCGAAGTGATGGCGGCAAGCGCCAGCGACATCAGCGCACCGGCCACCATGCCGCGATAACGCATGACGTAGGGCGTCAGCCTGCCGAGCGGCTGTAGCGACCGCCTTTTGTTTTCCTCAGCCCGTGCCTGCTCTGCCAAATCGTCTCCGATCGCCCGCGGGACCCGCGCAATGCGGCCTGTAGGCTCTTGTTATCTAGGCGTCCTTCATGTATAGGCACCGCATCCTAATGGGAAGCCGTAGCCATCACGACTGCGGCTTCATTTATTCAATCGGTTCGTTGGCCGCAACTGCATGCGGCAAATTGAACTCCGGTATCGCAGGAAGATTGTTATGAAGGCAGGCATCCATCCCGAATATCACATGATCAAGGTAGTCATGACTGATGGCACCGAATACGAAACCCGCTCGACCTGGGGTTCGGAGGGCGCTGTCATGAACCTCGAGATCGATTCCAAGTCGCATCCGGCTTGGACCGGCGGCAACCAGCAGCTCATGGACCGCGGTGGCCGCGTCTCCAAGTTCAACAAGCGTTTCGGCGGCCTCGGCCTCTAATCGCTTTTGCTCGATGGAATTCGAAGAGAGCCCGGTTTCGCCGGGCTTTTTTGCGTTTGCAATGGCTTACAGCGTGTCGCGTCTTTTCAGACGTGCCAAGGACGCTGTCGGAATGCTGGTGTTCAGCGGCAAACAAAAAACCGGCCACGTAAGACGCAGCCGGTTTGTATCGAATTCTTGCGGATCGGTCAGTTGTTGCCGAAGGCGGTCTGCAGCAGGGAAAGCTGGGCCTGGACACTGTTCTGATTATCATGAATGATCACCGCTTCGGACGGGCGGTAGATCTCGCGGTCGAGCAGGGCGATACGGTTCTGCAGACGTAGCGAGCGTTCGACGAGGTCGCGGAAGGATTCCGGCAGGTCACCCCAGCCGGGTGCGGCGCGGTCGACGTTGAAGCCGTCGAGGCGAACCTTGTTCTTCTCAGCGAGCACCTGGTCACGGGACATTTCGCCATTGTTGACGGCGCGCTGCAACAGCAGCCAGGAGGCCATCTGCATGAGGCGGGTGGTCAGGCGCATCGATTCCGCGGCGTAGAGAACCGAGGCCATCCGCGGCAGAACCTTGGAGGCGGCGCGGCCCTGGCCGTCGAGGTAGGCGGCAGTCTCTTCGACCAGCGACATGCCTTCCGCGTAAAGTGCCTTGAACTGCGAGGATGCAGCGGCGCGGCCTGCAAAACTGATCGTGTTCAACCCAACTTCCGACATCGCAATAGTCCCTGTTTGCACGCAGCTACATATATTCAGGTAACGCCGGCACCGACGGAAAAGTTTCCAGGCCGGGTCTTTATGACTTTAAGATGGTATCATTAGCCCAAATGCGCAAGCCGTTTCTTAAGAAAGGGTTAATCTCCACAGTTTCGTGGAAGTGCGCCGGCCACAGGAAAAAGAAGAGCCGCAAACGCGGCTCTCAAGGTAAAACAGGGAGAAAAATCAGACCAATTCACCGCTTGGAAAACTGTCTGAGATCCAGAGAAAATCCGGATGAATATAGTAATATCTTATAAAGCTTAATATTTTATTAACATTGTGCMGAATTAAGACTTGAGGCGGGTAATTTTATCCGCCTATAGCCTTGTCTTTTGGGGTTTTTAGCGGATTACGAGCGGAAGAAGCTTTCCGCCGCCTGCCGCCCGGAGGCCTTGCGACCGGCCTCGGCCTCGAGACGGGCGATCTCCGTCTTCAGCAATTCCACCCGCGCCTTCAACTCGTCGACCGAAAGCATGGAGAGATCGGCGCCGATCTCGTGGGCGACTTTCTTCTGCGGCCGGTCATCATCGATGAAGCTCATGGTTCGTCCTCCGTTTGCCAATGCTCTATAGTTTTTCCACGCAATTCCGGACGCAAAACCGCCGCGCACTTTTTGCTGGAATGGCTCTAGCCGAACTTTACCGCAGGATCGCCGCTTTCGGGAGACTTTCCGGTTTCAGGAGATTTGCCGGTGCCGCGATCGGCAAGCGACATGCTTTGCGGTGTCAGCATCGGCGAGGTGCCGGTCGGGATCGTCGTGTAGGCGTCGCGGTCGCTGGCCGGGACGGCGGCGCGGATCCGGCTTCTGATGATGGCGTAGACGGTGATCAGCACATGGGCGATGGCGGTGACGAGGAAAAGCGCATGTGGGGTGATCGCCGACATGACCGGGCCGCCGATCGTCGGGCCGATCACCGTGCCGATGCCGTAGAGAAGTAGCAGGCCACCGGAGACCTTGACGAAATCCTCCGACGCCGCGAAGTCGTTGGCGTGGGCAACGGCGATCGGATAGAGCGTATTGGCCACCGCGCCGTAAAGGACAACGAGCCCGATCAGCAAGCCGGCGGACGTCGGGTGGAGCAGAAAGATCAGCAGGCCCGCAACGGCGGCGATGCCGGACATGGCGGCGAGCACATAGCGCCGGTCAATGCGATCGGAAAGCCGGCCGGCCGGCAGTTGCATCACGGCGCCGGCGAAGATGGTGGCGCTCATCATGATGGCGATGCTGGTGTCGGAGAGGCCGGCGCCAGCGCCGAAGACGGCGCCGAGCGTGCCGTAGGCACCATTGGCGATGCCGACGAGCAGGATGCCGAGGCAGGAGACCGGCGAGTTGCGATAGAGTGCAGGCAGGTCGAGGCGCACCGCCTTCAGCGGCTGCGGCGAAGCGGCGGTCGAAAGCGTCGTCGGCAGCATGGCGATGCAATAGAAGATGCCGCAGATCATGAACAGCACCGGCGTGCGCACATCCTCGAGCGGGATCATCATCTGGCCGCCGACAACGCCGAGCAGTGTGATGCCGATATAGAGGGAGAAGATCGCGCCGCGGCTCTCGTTGCTGGCGCGCTCGTTCAGCCAGCTTTCGATGATCATCGACGTGCCGGCGGTGGAGAAGCCTGTGACGGCCCGCAGAACCACCCACCAGACCGGATGGATGATGATGCCGCTGACCAGCGCGATGATGGCGATGA
The DNA here is from genome assembly GCF_056406515.1 of Rhizobium sp. P1_B8. Classification (NCBI taxonomy): domain Bacteria; kingdom Pseudomonadati; phylum Pseudomonadota; class Alphaproteobacteria; order Hyphomicrobiales; family Rhizobiaceae; genus Rhizobium; species Rhizobium sp. P1_B8. Next base: position 59,735 of record NZ_JBFTZZ010000025.1, read on the forward strand.
TCGAGATGAAGCCGGAGAAGGCGCGCACATGGCCGACACGGCGCACCAATTTCGGTGCCACCAGGCAGCCGATGACAAAGCCTCCAGCCCATGACGTGCCGAGCAGGCCGAGCGTCGTCGTGGCGTAGCCTTCGAGATTGCCGCGCACAGGAAGCAGGATGCCCTGCAGGCCATTGCCCATGAAAAGGAAGAGCGTACCAAAGAGCAGCGCGGCGACGGACAGCAGATTTCTCTTCATTTCCCCAGACTCGGTCTTAGCGATTTGCAATGGACATAAGGCAGGACCTGCGTCAGCCCAGCCTCAAGATGATTGATTGTGCCCCGGAATGTCTTTACGGCGTGTCGAGATCCTCTTGTTCGCGCGGAAAAATGTCCGTCCTGTGACATTCCGAAAAACGGAAAAAATAAAGCATGACAAAGCTGATAGCCTTGCTGCTCATCCTTGCCATGGCGATACAGCTGATCAAGCCGCTCGGGCTTCCCGGCCTCCGACGGCGGATGGATTTCTGGAAGATCGCGCTGATCGCTTTCGGCGTCTGGGCAGTGGCTCTGCTTTCACGCGACTTCATGATGTAGCCCCTGGATTACGCATAACCGGGGGCGACGACCCCACCGGGATCGTCAGTCCTGCAAGCTTATTTCTCCGCACATGACGGAAACGCAGCCTCCGGAGATGACGACATCGCTGACGATGCCGCCGGACTTCGCGACATCAAGGGTGATGACGCTGCGGCGGCCCATTTCGACGCCCTGTTCAATGGTGATGCGGGCGTTCATATCGGCCTCCGGCGCAAGTGAGACGAGATAGGCGCCAAGCGCCGCAGACGCGCTGCCCGTTGCCGGATCTTCGGGCACGTTATCGAGCGGCGCGAACATGCGGGCGCGGATATTCCATGGATTTTCGGCTGTCCTCACATAGAGGAAGAGCGAGAAGTCGTGGCCGCTCGTCGCCTGGCGGCCGGCAGCTGCCTGAAACCCGGCAAGGTTCGGGCGGGCGGCGGCCAGCGCTTCGAGCCCGTTCAGCTCTGCAATGGCGAAGTTCAGGCCGACCGAGGCGAAGACCGGGGCATGGGTGGTGCTGACGATGACGCCAGGGTCGAGCGCGACGCAGCCGGCGACGGTTTCCTCGGCAATGATATCGCCGATCGCCAGCGGCTGCGGTGCGCGGATGGCGGCAGCAGCAACCTTTCCGCCGCTGCGTTTCAGGCTGACTTCGACGACGCCAGCCTTTTCCTCGAAGCGCAGCGTATCGCCGACCGGCTTGCCGAAGATCTCCGCCTGCTGGCCGAGCACATAGGCGGTGCCGACGTTCGGGTGGCCGGCGAAGGGTATTTCCATCGTCGGCGTGAAGATGCGCACGCGGGCGGAATTTTGAGCGTCTTCCGGCGGCAGGACGAATGTGACTTCGGAATAGTTGAACTCGGTGGCGATCTTTTGCATCGCCGCATCGCTCAGACCGCGCGCATCGGAAATGACGGCAAGCGGATTGCCCTCGAAGCGAGTGGAGGTGAAAACATCGACGGTGACGTAGGAGAGGGTGTTCATGGCGGCTCCTGTTGTGACAGGCCGCTATGAGTAATCACGGTTTTCGAGGGAACGAAGCGGTTTCTTGTCGCCGTGACAATGGGAGGAAGGGGAGAGGGACGGGGGGGGGGGGGG